>JAQSDS010000125.1 GCA_029946045.1 Rhodoferax sp. | reverse complement strand
ACTCTACCGCCATGCCGAGAACATCAACCGCCTGATCAAGGGGACCGAATCAAAACTGGGCAAAAAGGCCAGCCCGGTGCCTGTGGTCCATGCGCATGGTCACGCCAAGCATGGCCATCGGCATCCGCCGCATGCAGATCAAAAACCTCAGTCTAAAAACGACCACGCATGAAAATTTGCATTCTTGACAATGACTTTCTGGACCCGGCGGTCGCGCCGACCTATGTGGGTTACGGTGCCATGTTCGAGCGCTTGCTGCGCCAGGCGGGTGCCGAGGGCACGTTTGATATTTTCAATACAGTCAAAGGCGAGTATCCGGCTTCGTTCGAGCCTTACGACGCGGTGCTGCTGACCGGCAGCAAGGCCGATGCCTTTTCGCAAGAGCCCTGGGTGTTGACGCTCAAGGACAAGGTGCAGGAACTCCTCAAGGCCAGAAAGAAACTGGTTGGCGTGTGTTTTGGTCACCAGTTGATTGGCTTGTGCCTGGGCGCCAAGGTGGGTCGCGCGCCGCAAGGTTGGGGTGCCGGGCGCATGACGTACCAGTGGCTGGCGCCTGATTTAGCGCCTGGCCGCGAGGATGTGGCGCTGCTGGCCAGCCATCAGGACCAGGTGTTCGAACTTCCCAGCGGCACCCGGCTGCTGGCCACCAGCGACTTTTGTCCGGTAGCTGCGTTCGGTATCGACGGGCAGTTGCTGTGTGTGCAGGCGCATCCTGAGTTCGTCGAAGACTACAGCGCTTTTTTGCTCAACAAGCGGCGCGCCATGTTTGGCGAGGAGAAGTACCAGGCCTTCGTGCAGAGCCTGGCGCAGGGTCACGAGGGTCTGGCTGTGGCACGCATGATGGTGGCGTTCATCAACGCTTGATTTGTGACAGCCTTCGGCCCGAGGGCGGGCCTCCTACAAAATACCGACGCCTCGTAGGAGCGGCGCGTTGTGGGAGCGACGCGTTGTGGGAGCGGCGCCCCCGCCGCGAATGACTTCTCGGCCCGGTGTGCCCTTAGTCCGGCACCACGCGCAAGACTTCGGCGAGTTCATCGGCTTCCAGCGGCCGGGCCGTGCCAAACCCTGCCACTTGGCGCGCAGCCGTGGGGTAGATAGCCACAAAGCTGAAATCAGCCAACTGCGTCATGGGCTCGGCCTCTGGAAAGCGTGCCAGATAGGCCTGGCGCGCGGCCAACCAGCTTGGGCTGTCGGGCTGCAGGCGTGCGGCTGTTCCGTCCATCGAAACACGTGGCAAGGCGTGCACCGGTTCACCCGCTACTTCGGCTTGCATCACCAGCACCGACACCGCTGGGCTGCTGAGCAAATTGCGCGTGTGCGGCGCCAGCAGGCTGATGTGAATGACAAGGCAGGCGGCGCTGGGCTCAATGGCAAACGGCACCATCGACACAAAGGGGCCACCCTCGGCGTTGAGTGTGCCCAGGCTAGCAATGCGCTGGCTGTTGAGCAGCGCGCGCAGGGCGCGGTTCAAGCGGGGCTCATGCATGGCTAGACAGCCTGTGCGCCGAGTTGCAAGATCAGGTAATGGTTCAGGTGTTCCTGAACTTTCGACGCGGGCAAGGCCGCGCTGATGGCCGGGCTGCCGTTGACGCTTGAATGCAGACTGGGTGGGCGCATCAGTTGGCCTTTTTCGTTGAGCACAATCGCCACGTCGGGAGCCGTTTTCTGGTTGCTGCGGCGCATGACAACGCCCACGGTGGCGTTGTCAAGCTGAACAAACGTGCCCGGCGGGAACAAACCCACAACGCGCACCAGTGCCTCCCCGACCCGGTTGTTTTGCGCCTGGCTGGCCTTGACGATGCTGTTGGCGGACTCGGTGGCGCTGCGCCCCTCACGCGACTGCCGCGGGCTGATCAAGGCGGCATAACGGTCAACTACATGCAGCACATGGGTCAGGCGCTGCGCCGGCGGCAAGATTGGCAGTTCTTGTTGAAAGGCCGGCTCCTGATGGTGCCCGCGCACCGTTTGCAGCCAGAGTTCATTGTTGATACCCAGTGCCTGTAACAGGTCTGCGCTGCGCGCCTCATGGGACTGTAATTCGAGCTCCTGCGCTGGGGTGGGACGGCCGCGCTGGATGGCCAACTGGTCCTGCAAGCCAGTCATGGCAATGTTCATGGTCAGGGCCGCATGAACCAGGCTGTCGCGCTCGTTGTCGGGCAGCTGGATGTCCCGTGCGACCAAATGACACAACACCGCACACACCAGCGCGTGCGAGGCGCTGTAGCCCACGGGCGAGTGCGAGGCCAGTTGAAACAGCAGGTACAGCGCGACATCTGTGTCCTGCTGGATCAGGTTTTGCATCCAGCGGTCGTACTGGCTTATACGCGCCGCAAACTCCTGTGCGCTCTGCGGGTGGCTCAGCACCATCGCCAGGCCCGCCTCGAGGTCGGACCACAGACCCAGCAGGTCTTCGTACTCGTCTTCGGATTTCGGGATGAAGCTCATGGCGCGGCGCTTGCCCAAGTAGGAAGATGGCGTTGATTAATCACGAAAGTTGTCAAAGCTCAGTGGAATGTCGGTGATTTCCTTGCGCATCAGCGCCATGGCGGCTTGCAGGTCGTCGCGCTTGGTGCCGCTCACACGCAGCTTGCCGTCCTGAATGGCGGCTTGCACCTTGATCTTGCTGTCCTTGATGATGCGTTGGATTTTTTTGCCGAGCTCGGTTTCGATGCCGTCGCGCACCTTGATGACCTGCTTGACCTTGTCGCCGCCCATTTTCTGCACGTCGCCCTTGTCCAGAAAACGCACGTCTACATTGCGTTTGGTGAGCTTGTTGCGCAAGATGTCCTCGATCTGGCTGAGCTGAAAATCAGCGTCGCCGATCAGCGTGATTTCCTTGTCCTTGAGCTCGATGGCAGCCGGCGTGCCCTTGAAGTCAAAGCGGGTGGTGATTTCCTTGGTGGTGTTTTCAATGGCGTGTTTCACATCGACCATGCTGGCTTCGCAAACGGTATCAAAGGAAGGCATAAGTGTTCTCGCTAAATGTTCGACAATCCCGCCATGTTAGTCCAGAAAAACGTATCCCTTCAGCCATTCAATACCTTTCACATCGTCGCCAAGGCCCATGCCCTGGTGCTTATCAGCGGCGAGTCCGACGTGCAGGCGCTGCTGTCCGACCCCGAATTGGCCGCGGCGCGCAAGTTTGTGCTCGGTGGTGGCAGCAACATTGTGCTCACTGGCGACGTCAAGGCGCTGGTGCTGAAAGTTGAGGTGATGGGCCGACGCCTGCTGCAGGAAACGCCCAAAGCTTTCATCGTGGAAGCGGGTGCCGGTGAAAACTGGCACGACTTTGTTACCTGGACGCTGTCCCAGGGCTACCCTGGCCTGGAAAACATGGCGCTGATTCCGGGCACTGTGGGCGCCTCGCCGGTGCAGAACATTGGCGCTTATGGGGTCGAGCTGCAAGACCGCTTTGATTCGCTGGATGCCATCGACCTGCAGACCGGGCAGCTGTTTACCCTCAATGCGGCGCAATGCGCTTTCGGCTACCGCGACTCGGTGTTCAAACATGCCAGCGCGTCGGATGCACAGGCGGGCCACCAGGCCGTGGGATTGAGAGACCGGGCGCTGATTTTGCGTGTGCGTTTTGTCCTGCCCAAGCCCTGGAAAGCGGTGCTGGGTTATGCCGATATCGACAAAAAAATGGCCGAGCAGGGCGTCAGTCAGCCGACTGCCCAGCAAATGTATGACTGGGTTTGTGCCATTCGCCGCGCCAAGCTGCCCGACCCCGACGTGATCGGCAACGCCGGCAGTTTCTTTAAAAATCCAACGGTCACACCAGAACAGTGTGCCGATATCATCGCCCGTGAGCCCAAGCTGGTGCATTACGTGCTGGCCGATGGTTCTGTCAAGCTGGCCGCGGGCTGGCTCATCGATGCCTGCGGCTGGCGCGGCAAGTCGGTGGGGCAGGCGGGCGTTTATGAAAAACAGGCGCTGGTGCTGGTCAACCGCGGCACAGGTTTGGAAGGCTCAGGCGCCACGGGTGGCGAGGTCATGACGCTTGCCAAAGCGATCCAGACCAGTGTTTACGAGCGTTTTGGTATCCGGCTGGAGACCGAGCCGGTCATTATTTAACTAACCCGGGGACAGCAATTTGTCCCATTTTTAGCGCATCATCAAGCCATGAAAAAAATCATTGTTCTGGGCGGTACCGGCTTCGTTGGTACCCACGTGTGTGAAAAACTGGTGCGAGAGGGCTGGCAGGTCACGGTTGCCACGCGGCGCCGCTCCAATGCCGATGTGGTCATGCATTTGCCCGGCCTCACGGTGCAAGAGCTCGACGTGCAGGACGAAGCCGCCTTGACGCAAGCCGCCGCAGGGCATGACGCGCTGGTCAATCTGGTGGCTATTTTGCATGGTACGCAAGCGGCGTTTGAGCATGTGCATGTGGCCTTGCCGCAAAAAATCGCCCATGCCTGCCTGGCCAACCGTATTGCCCAGGTGGTGCATGTCAGTGCACTGGGGGCCGATTCACTGCAACCTACGCTGGCCCCTTCCATGTACTTGCGTACCAAGGGCGAGGGCGAGGCCGTGCTGGTGCAAGCCGCCATGGGTGGCAGCGCCGGGGACGCAGCCCAGGCCGGGTTCGACCTCAGCATTCTTCGCCCCAGTGTGATTTTTGGCGCCGAAGACAAATTTTTGAACATGTTTGCCAAGCTGCAAAAGCTGCTGCCGATGGTGCCACTGGCGGGTGCTGATGCCAAATTTCAGCCGGTGTGGGTGCAAGACGTGGCTGCGGCCGTGGTGCGCTGCCTGGCAGGCGCCAGCGCCGCGCCTTCGCCGCGGGTGATCGAGGCCTTTGGACCGGAAATCCTGACCCTGAAACAACTGGTGCAAATTTCCGCCCAGCTCAGCGGTGCCGGCGGTGGCATGGGCCGGCTGGTGATTCCCTTACCCGCTTGGGCGGCGCGGCTGCAGGCCACCGTGATGGGCATGGCCCCAGGCGAGCCGATGATGAGTCTGGACAACCTGGACTCGATGAAAGTCGACAACATCGCCACCGGCAAGCAGCCCGGGCTCGATTCCTTGGGTATCAAGGCATCGGCCTTGCGGCCGATTGCCAAGCAATACCTCGGCCGCTAAGGCCCGGGTTTTTAACGCTTGCTCTCGCCTGTGAGGCTGAGCAGGTCGCCACCACCACCCAGCGACAGCAAGCCTGACTTGGCGTAAATGCCCAGCTTGGCGCGGGTGTCCACGATGTCGAGGTTGCGCATGGTGAGCTGACCAATGCGGTCTGCTGGCGAAAACGGCGCGTCTTCCACCTTTTCCATGCTCAGGCGCTCGGGCGCATAGGTCAGGTTGGGTGACTCGGTGTTGAGCAACGAATAATCATTGCCGCGGCGCAGTTCCAGCGTCACTTCACCCGTCACAGCGCGGGCCACCCAGCGCTGCGCCGTCTCCCTCAGCATGATGGCCTGCGAGTCAAACCAGCGGCCCTGGTACAGCAGACGACCCAGTTTGCGGCCGTTGTCGCGGTATTGCTCGATGGTGTCCTCGTTGTGGATGCCGGT
>JAQSDS010000124.1 GCA_029946045.1 Rhodoferax sp. | reverse complement strand
GCCTGAAAACCTGTTTGAATCCGAACTTTTTGGCCACGAGCGCGGCGCCTTCACGGGCGCCAACAGTGCACGCGGCGGCCTGGTGGAAGCCGCCAGCGGTGGCACCTTGTTTCTGGACGAAGTGGGCGACATCCCGCTCAGCATGCAGGTCAAGCTGCTGCGCCTGCTGGAAACCGGCACCTATCGGCGCGTGGGCAGCACCGAGCAGCGCCATGCTGACATCCGGGTGGTCTCGGCCACGCACCGTGATCTGGACCAGATGGTGGCGCAAGGACGCTTTCGCGAAGACCTCTACTACCGCCTGAGCACTTTTCCGATCCACCTGCCCGCCTTGCGTGAACGCCGTGACGACATCGGCTTGTTGACCAGCGCCCTGCTCTCACGGGTGGCACCACAGCGCAAACTGGCGGTCAGCGACGCTGCCCTGGCCGCGCTACAGGCACAAAACTACCCTGGCAATGTGCGTGAATTACGCAACCTGCTGGAGCGCTCAGCGCTGCTGTGTGATGGCAACACGCTGGAGGCCAGCCACATCACGCAAGCCTTGCTCTCTGGCCGACGCAACGCGGCACCCGCCAAACACCCGGCTTCTACGCTATCAGCCGATACCGCCATGGCAACGCCCATCGTGGCCAGCGGCGCATCAGCCGGACTGGCGGCGCCAGCCAGCTTGAAATCGGTCGCGCAGGCAGCGCTCGAACAGATGGCCCGCCAGCACACCGGCAGCCGCGCTGAACTGGCCACCCAGCTGGGCATCAGCGAGCGCTCGCTGTACCGCAAACTCAATGCGATCAAATCCAATCAAGGCAAATGACCCCAACGCGTGTCAGCAGATAATATGGCGAGCCAAATTCTTTCCCCCATTTATCAGGAGCACATCATGGCAAAAGGTCAGCAGAGCAACAACAAAATGGTCAAAAAACCAAAAAAGGACACCGCACCGCCCAAGCCCGTGTCGGCTGACGCGGTGCGCCCCACTGTGACCACGGTGGTGCCAGTGCGCGGCAAGCTCAAGAACGCGCCGCGTTAAGCCAGCCAGCACGGCCTTGTCTGATTTCAGCGTCGTCTACGCCGACGACAGCTTGCTGGTACTGGACAAACCCGCCGGCCTGTTGAGCGTGCCCGGCAAGGGCGACGACAAGCAGGACTGCCTGAGCAGCCGGGTGCAGGTGGTTCATGCTGATGCCCGGGTAGTGCACCGGCTGGACATGGCGACATCTGGCCTGCTGGTGATGGCGCTTGGTGCCCTGGCCCAACGCAGCTTGAACCATGCTTTTGCCATGCGCCTGGTGCACAAGCGTTATGTGGCAGTGGTCGACGGCTTGCTGGCGTCAGCCAAGCCGGATTGGGAGCGCATTGATTTGCCGATCTTGCTGGATTGGCCACATCGGCCCAGGCGCATCATTGACCCGCAAGGTAAACCGAGTTTGACCCGCTGGCGCGTGCTGAAACACAACCCAACCGACCTCACGACACGGCTTGAGCTCGAACCCGTCACCGGCCGGTCACACCAGCTGCGGGTGCACCTGGAAGCCTTGCAACACCCTATTTTGGGCGACGCCTTGTATGGCACGCCGACCAGCCTGGGCAAGTCCGAGCGCCTGCTGCTTCACGCCACACGGCTTGAACTAACGCACCCCGTCACTGGCCAAGCCATGGTATTTTCGAGTGATGCGCCGTTTTAATGATCAAACGTGCGCGGTGCGGCTCAGGGTTTTTTCGATCAGACGCACCAGCTTGTCTGCAGCGCCATCAAGGGCTTGATTCAGGGTGGCAGCATGGTGTTTGACGACCAGCGGTTGGTGCCCTTCAAGCCTGGCTTCCAAACTGCATTGCTTGTTTTCAGGACTGGTTTTTTTGCCACCGTTTTCGTCGCTCAGGTGAACTTCAACCCGGGATATCTGGCCGCTGAACCGGTCTAGCGCATCGGCGACAGCGCTGCTGACCCATTTGCCCATGGCTTCGGTGCCTTCAATGTGGTGATCGGTGTGAATTTGTACTTGCATTTTCTTCTCCTAGTCATACAACCACTTTGGTTGAGGTTCATGATAGTCAGCTGAATCTGGGGAAATTTGACCTTCATCAATCAAGCCGACAAAACATGCACCGACATGGATATGTCTTCACCGGAGCCTCTCTTGGCCCGTGCCTTGTCAGTCAGCGCGGCTAAGATGCGCTGTAACTTTTTTGTCAACCTGAGGAGAGATGGGATGAGCCGTGATGTCGTGATTGTGAGTGCCGCCCGTTCTGCCATTGGTGCTTATGGCGGCAGCCTGAAAGACGTGGCCCCGACCGAACTGGCCAGCCAGCTCGTGCGGGAGGTGCTGGCGCGTGCCCGGGTCGAGGGTGACGAGGTCGGCGATGTGGTGTTCGGCCACGTCATCAACACCGAGCCCAAGGACATGTATCTGGCGCGCGTTGCCGCCATCAACGGCGGTTGCCCCGAAGGCGTACCCGCCTTCAATGTAAATCGCCTGTGCGGCTCGGGCCTGCAGGCCATCGTATCGGCCAGCCAGAGCATTTTGCTGGGCGACTGCGACATTGCCATTGGCGGCGGTGCCGAGGTCATGAGCCGGGCACCCTACGCCAGCCTGAACATGCGCTGGGGTGCCCGCATGGGCGACACCACGATGGTTGATATGTTGGTGAGCACCTTGCACGATCCTTTCCATCACATACACATGGGCATCACCGCCGAGAACATTGCCGCCAAGTGGGGCATCAGTCGGGAAGACCAGGACCTGCTGGCCATGGAGAGCCACAACCGCGCCCAGCGCGCCACTGAGGCCGGCTATTTCAAGAACCAGATCATGCCCGTGACCCTCAAAGGCCGCAAGGGCGACGTGGTGTTTGACACCGACGAGCATTACCGAC
Source organism: Rhodoferax sp. (assembly GCA_029946045.1). Classification (GTDB taxonomy): domain Bacteria; phylum Pseudomonadota; class Gammaproteobacteria; order Burkholderiales; family Burkholderiaceae_C; genus Rhodoferax. The sequence goes on along the minus strand of JAQSDS010000124.1, from coordinate 2,667 downwards.
CCAACTGCACACTGGCCGAACTGTCCCGGCTCAAGCCCGCGTTTCTCAAGGACAACGGTACCGTTACCGCCGGCAACGCCTCCGGCATCAACGACGCCGCCGCAGCCGTGGTGCTGATGAACGCAGCCACCGCCAAAGCCCGCGGCCTCAAACCGCTGGCCCGCCTGGTGACTTATGCCCACGCCGGCGTAGACCCAAAGTACATGGGTATCGGCCCGGTTCCCGCGAGCCGCTTGGCACTTCAAAAAGCGGGACTGACGGTGAATGATCTTGACGTGATTGAAGCCAACGAGGCCTTCGCAGCCCAGGCTTGCGCCGTCAGCCGCGACCTTGGCCTCGACCCGGCCAAAGTTAACCCCAATGGCTCCGGCATTTCGCTGGGCCATCCGGTTGGTGCGACGGGCGCACTCATCACCGTGAAGGCCTTGTACGAGTTGGAACGCATCGGCGGGCGTTATGCGCTGGTGACCCTGTGTATTGGCGGTGGTCAGGGCATCGCAGCCATTTTTGAGCGCCAGGCTTGAGGTCGGACAAACCATGACCATCCAACGCCACTGGAACCTGGGCACCAAACTGTTGATGGTGGGGGCCCCCTTTTTGCTGCTGGTCTTCATGGCCACGGTCGCCACCTTGTGGGTATCGTGGCAACTCGACGGCGGCGCGGCGGCCGTTAATGAGGCTGGACGCATGCGCATGCAGTCTTACCGCATGTCACTGTCCATTGGCACCGGTGAGGCCAGTCAGCTGCCAGAACAAATCGCCGAATTCAACCGCAGCCTGGCCATGCTCAGACAAGGCGATCCGGAGCGCCCACTGTTTGTGCCATGGGACACCGACACCAACCAACGCTTTGCCATGGTTGAGAGCGACTGGACAGCCTACCAGGCACGATGGATCCATGCCAAGCCCGCGACCTTTGACGCATTGCGTGCGGACACCGTGGCCTTTGCGTCCCACATTGATGACTTTGTCAACAGCATCGAAGTGCACATTGCCCAATGGACAGCGCTGCTGCACCTGCTGCAAATGAGCATGCTGGCATCGGTGATGGTGGGTGCCGCCGTTCTGCTTTACACCGGTTACCTTTTCGTTCTGGAGCCGGTGGGACAACTGAAACAGGCCATTGAAAAAATTCAAAAGGGAAATTTTGATGCGCGGGTGGAGCGTGTCTCCAGCGATGAACTGGGCACCCTGGCTGACGGTTTCAACGGCATGGCCGAGCATTTGCAGTCCATGTACCGGCACCTGGAAGCCAAGGTGGCTGAAAAAACGGTCTTGCTGAAAGAAAAGTCAGACCGGTTGGAGAGCCTGTACGAGGTGACGGCACTGGTTGCCAAAGCCACCTCGCTGGATGCCCTGGCACAGGACTTTACCAAAAGTCTGGCCAAAATTTCGCATGCCGACGGGGTTGCGCTGCGCTGGTCCAACCAGGGCGGCCAGCGCCATCTGATGCTGGCCGCCCACGGCCTGCCTGTGGACATGATCGATGGCGAACAGTGCATTTACACCGGCGACTGCTTTTGCGGTTCCAGCACAACCGAGTCGGACTTGCGCATCATTCCGATCCGGGATGCGTCCAGCGCCCCAATGCAGCACTGCCTCAAGGCCGGGTTTGAAACCGTCATCACCCTGCCGGTGCGCCTGCACCAGCACCTGATGGGTGAAGTCGATTTGTTTTACCACGCCCGCATCAGCCCGACACCTGCCGAGCGCTCACTGCTGGAAGCCCTCAGCAGTCACCTGGCCAGCGGCATGGAAAACCTGCGTCTGAACGCGCTTGAAAAAGAAGCAGCGGTATCGCAAGAACGTCACCTGCTGGCGCGGGAGCTGCATGACTCGATCGCGCAGTCGCTGGCGTTCCTCAAAATCCAGGTGCAGCTGATGCGCGACGCCGTCAAAAACTGCAACGAGAACGACATAGCAAAAATCCTGGAAGAAATCGACGCGGGAGTGCGTGAGAGCTACAGCGATGTACGCGAACTGCTGCTGCACTTCCGGACCCGCACCAACACCGAAGACATCGAACCCGCTCTGGCCACCACCCTGCAAAAGTTTGAACATCAAAGCGGCATCAAAACCGCCTTGAGCATGCAGGGTCAGGGCCTGCCGCTACCCCCGGATGTGCAGATACAGGTGCTGCACATTGTTCAGGAAGCGCTGTCCAACATCCGCAAGCACGCCCGTGCGTCGCAGGCCTGGCTGGATGTGCAGCAACAACCCACCTGGCGCTTTGAAGTGCGCGATGACGGCATCGGCTTTAACCCCGACACCGACCAATTTGATGAAACCCATGTGGGTTTGCGCATCATGACCGAGCGCGCACAGCGCATTGGTGCGCAAATCGAGGTACTGTCGACACCCTTGCGGGGCAGTTCGGTCATCTTGACCCTGACCCCACCATCCCACCCAAGCACCAGCAACGCCGCCCGCATGGACAACTTGGCGGCCGCCCCAGCGACCAACACCGTTTGAACATGCCGACCACCCCACCTGACAACACCCCTATCCGCATTCTGGTGGTGGACGACCACACCTTGTTTCGCCGCGGCCTGACCGCGTTGCTGACCCGCGACCCTGGCCTGCTGGTCGTCGGCGATGCCGCAGATGCCGGGCAGGCGCTGCGCAAAGCCCAGGAGTTGCAACCCGATGTGATCCTGCTTGACAACC
>JAQSDS010000123.1 GCA_029946045.1 Rhodoferax sp. | reverse complement strand
GACGATGCGCAGCATCAGGTCGGCCGGGTTGGCCGGAACGCCACGCGCACCCGTGGAGCGGCTGTCGGGCGCACCCGGCGTTGCATTGGCGGCCAGATCGGCGCCACTGGCTGCCAGCAGGCGCCCGGCATAGGCATCGCGCAGGTGGTGGTCGTTGGGGTGGACGGTGAGCAGCACATGGTCAAACACGGCAAAGCCGACCGGACTGGTGTCGATGCGTCGCAAAATGGGTGGACCGCCGCGTTTGGGCAAGTGGTTTAGGGGCTGGTTGCCCGTAGCTGCCGATTCGCTGGTGTTCACAGTCAAACCGCGAAATACCAGCATGTCGTATTGCGAGGTGAAGTCAAAACGCGAAGGCAGCTGTGTATTCAGCAAGTCCGACAGGTGCAGGTCAAGCAATTGCAATTTGCACAAATTCTGCAGTGCAGCCTGAAGCGGTAGTTGCAGACTTTCAAGCTCGGTACGGGTCACCGACAGCCACAGGTAGCCGTGCTGCGGTAGCTCCAGGCCTGCCAGCCCCTGCGCATTCGCGCCAGAAGCGATTTCAGCCACTTGGCTGGCGTGGATGGAGAAAATCCGCATGGCTGGTCTGGTTTGTTTACTGGCGCAGCAACCGGGCTGCATCCCGTGCGAAATAGGTCAGTACACCATCTGCCCCGGCGCGCTTGAAGGCCAGCAGGCTTTCCATCATGACGGCATCATGGTCGAGCCAGCCGTTTTGCGCGGCGGCCTTGAGCATGGCGTATTCGCCAGAAACCTGGTAGGCAAAGGTCGGCACCTTGAACGTGTCCTTGACGCGGCGCACCACGTCCAGATAAGGCATGCCGGGCTTGACCATGACCATGTCGGCACCTTCGGCAATGTCCATGGCCACCTCGCGCAGCGCTTCGTCGCTGTTGCCAGGGTCCATTTGGTAGACCTTCTTGTTGCTTTTGCCCAAGTTGGCGGCCGACCCGACGGCGTCACGAAACGGGCCGTAAAAGGCGCTGGCGTATTTGGCGCTGTAGGCCATGATGCGGGTGTGGATGAAGTGGTTCGCCTCCAGTGCATGGCGGATGGCGCCAATGCGGCCGTCCATCATGTCGCTGGGTGCCACCATGTCAACACCAGCGGCGGCTTGGGTCAGGGCTTGTTTGACCAGCACCTCCACGGTTTCATCGTTCATGATGTAGCCGTCCTCAAGCGGATCGGGGCTGGGCAGGCCGTCTTGGCCGTGGCTGGTGAACGGGTCCAGCGCCACGTCGGTCATCACGCCCAGGTTGGGGAATTCTTTTTTGAGGGCGCGCACCACGCGTGGCACCAGGCCATCGGGGTTGAAGGCTTCGCGGCCATCAGCGGTTTTGAGGTGCTGCTCAATCACCGGGAACAGCGCCATGACCGGGATGCCTAGTTTGACGCAATCTTCTGCCACAGGCAGCAGCAGGTCCAGGCTCAGACGTTCGACACCGGGCATGGACGAGACCACCTGCCGCTGTTGGAGGCCATCGACGACAAAGACCGGGTAAATCAGGTCGTGCGCGGTGAGTGCGTGTTCGCGCACCAGGTTGCGGGTAAAGCTGTCGCGGCGTAGCCGGCGTGGTCGACCTTGGGGGAAGGAAGCGAAGTGCGTCATAGTGGCATCTGTTTAGAGAAATTGGACATGTTTTGTCATGGTAGCGACATTTTTTTTGACTCTGACTTGAAAAAACTGTTTATTTTTGTTAAATTACGGTCCGGGCAGTTTACTGCTCCCCGCTTTTCCTCCCTGAGCGGGGCCTTGATGTGTGACAGCAAATAGGCTTATCACCCCAGCCCTCGTGCTGGGGTTTTTTTTTGGAAATTCCGCAAAGCCGGCCCAGCGCTGTTGTGCAGGCTTGACGTACCGGGTGTACTGTCTGGGTCTGCGCGCCTGGCTGGGGCGGCTTTGCGGAATTCCCTCTTTTATTGGCAGTTGTACCTTGCACTGCTGAAGTCTGAAGGTTGTCGCAATGCTCTGGATCAAGTCTCTTCATATCGTCTTCGTTGCCAGCTGGTTTGCCGGCTTGTTTTACCTGCCGCGCATTTTTGTGAATCTGGCTATGGTGCCGGCAGATTCTGTGGCTGAGAGAGAGCGTTTGCTTCTGATGGCGCGCAAGTTGCTGCGCTTCATGACCATCATTGCTATTCCGGCGCTTGTTTTTGGCGTTTGGTTGTGGGCTGGTTATGGCATTGGCTGGGGCCCGGGCAACGCCTGGATGCATGCCAAGCTGCTGGGCGTGTTGTTGGTTGTGGGTTACCACCATGCCTGCGGTGTGATGCTGAAGAAATTTGTGCGCGGCCAGCAGCGCCATGGCCACATCTGGTACCGCTGGTTCAACGAGGCTCCGGTGATTCTGATGCTGGTCATCGTTTGCCTGGTTGTGCTGAAACCATTCTGAGCTTGCCATGCCGATGCATAAGACCTCGGCATGGCCATTGGCGCTGGTGTATGCCGGCCTGATCGTTTACGCCAGCCTTTTCCCTTTCTCGGGCTGGCGTGACCAGGGTGTCATGCCCTGGTTTTTCCTGACCGCGCCGCTGCCCAGGTACTGGACCGGGTTTGATGTCGTGGCCAATCTGGCGGGCTACATGCCGCTGGGGTTTTTTCTGGTCCTGAGTGCGCTGCGTACCGGGCGGACACGCCATGCGCTGCGCCTGGGTGTGCTGGCCGCTTTGGTGTTGTCGTTGCTCATGGAGTCGCTCCAGGCCTACTTGCCCAACCGGGTGCCATCCAATCTTGATCTGATACTGAACATGGCGGGTGGCGCTCTTGGTGCACTGAGTGCCTGGAGCCTGGAGCGACTGGGTATTTTGCAACGCTGGAGTCGTTTCAGGGCGCACTGGTTTGTCTCGGATGCGCGCGGTGGCCTGGTGTTGCTGGCCTTGTGGCCCGTGGCCTTGCTGTTTCCCACCTCGATTCCCCTGGGTTTGGGGCAGGTGTTTGAGCGCCTGCAAGCCAAGCTGGCGACGGTGCTGGCCGATACCCCTTTTCTGGACTGGTTGCCCTTGCGTGAGGCCGAACTGCAAGCCTTGTTGCCGGCGATGGAGTGGCTGTGCGTGGTGCTGGGCTTGTTGATTCCGTGCCTGTTGGGCTTTTGCATTATTCGCCAGGTGGGCCAACGCGCCTGGTTTCTGCTTTGGGTATGTTTTTTTGCAATTTGGGCCTCGGCACTCAGTGCCGCCTTGAGTGTGGGACCCGAGCATGCCTGGGCCTGGCTCAGTGTCCCGGTCAAGGCGGCCTTGATGAGTGCCATGGTGCTGGCGCTGGTGTTGCTTTGGGTGCCGAGGCGTGCCAGCGCAGCGCTGGCGCTACTGGCTTTGGGCGTGCATCTGAGTCTGCTAAACCAGACTCCGGTCAGCCCTTATTTTGAGCAAACCCTGTTTTTGTGGGAGCAGGGGCGCTTCATCCGGTTTCATGGCCTGGCGCAGTGGCTGGGTTGGCTTTGGCCTTTTGCAACTTTGGTTTATGTGCTGAGCTTGTTGTGGGACAAGGAACCGCAAAACTAGAATCACACACATGACACATCCCACCCCATCCAGTCCCGATACGCAGTCTGGCTTCGCATCAGCGCCGGCGGTCAGTTATTACCAGCGGCACATTTTCTTCTGTTTGAATGAGCGGAGCAACGGCGAGGCATGTTGTGCCCAGTACGATGCGATGGCAGCATTTGAGCGTTGCAAATCGCAGGTCAAGGCCTCAGGCCTGGCCGGGCCAGGGCAAGTGCGCGTCAACAAGGCGGGTTGTCTGGACCGCTGCGCCGCCGGCCCGGTAGCCGTGGTCTATCCAGAAGCGGTCTGGTATAGCTATGTGGATGCCAGCGATATCGACGAGATCGTCGAGTCACACCTCAAAAACGGCCAGGTGGTGCAGCGCTTGCTGACGCCCGAGCACCTGGGGCGCTAGTCTGTTGTTCATGCCGCTTTTCCAGGTGCACACCCGTCATTGCGCTGGTGACCATTTCATTTAAAGCACTCCTTCATTGGCTTCTCGACTGACGAGAGGCGACCACTGCATGAAAAAAATATTTTTATCTCTGCTGGCAGCCATTTGCCTGTCGGCGGCTGCGCAAACGCCACAAGCGCCTGAAATTGCGGCCCGCTCATACTTGCTGATGGATGTCACTGCCGACCAGATCCTGGCGCAAAAAGACATTGATCTGCCCATAGAGCCAGCGTCTCTGACCAAACTGATGACGGCCTATCTGGTGTTTGACGCCTTGCGCAGCAAAAAGATTGGCCTGCAGCAAACCTTGCCGGTGAGCGAGCGCGCCTGGAAAATGTCTGGTTCACGCATGTTCATTGACCCCAAGATGCAGGTGCCGGTTGAAGATTTGATCAAGGGCATGATCGTGCAAAGCGGCAACGACGCCACGGTGGCGCTGGCCGAAGGTGTGGGGGGCACGGTCGAGCGTTTTGTGCAATTGATGAATGCGCAGGCCCAGGTCTTGGGCATGAAAGCCACGGGCTACAAAAACCCGGAAGGCTTGACCGATCCAGGGCACACCACGACAGCGCGCGACCTGAGCATTCTGGCCACCCGCCTGATGCGTGATTTTCCTGACTATGTAGGCTATTACGCCATCAAGAAATACCGGTATCAAGGTGCCCCCGCGGCCAACGATAGCAACCGTAATTTGTTGCTGTTTCGCGATCCGACCGTGGATGGCCTGAAAACCGGGCATACCCATGCGGCGGGCTACTGTCTGATTGCCACGGCGCAACGCAACGTGCCGGGCTTGGGGCAGTTGGGCGCGGCGGCCGGTTCGCCCAATGCGTTGGGACGCCGCCGTCTGCTGTCGATCGTATTGGGTGCTGACAGTGAAAACGCGCGAGCCAACGAGGCGCAGAAATTGTTGAACTGGGGTTACGCCGCATTTGATGCGGTCAAGTTGTTTGAGGCCAACCAGGCGGTGGTCTCTCCGGCGGTCTGGAAAGGACAGGAGGCTACCGTGGCCTTGGGGCAGACCCATGCCATTGTGGTGGTCGTGCCGGCCGGGATGGGCGCCAAGCTCACAACCCAGGTGGCGCGCCCTGAGCCGTTGGTGGCACCCTTTGTTAAAGGGCAGCAGGTGGGCACGCTGGTGGTCAGCAGTGCCGGCCAGGTCGTGGCTGAGGTGCCATTGCAGGTGTTGCAGGCCGTGGCGCAGGCAGGCGTGATGGGTCGTGCCTGGGATGGATTGCGCTTGTGGATTAAATGAGAAAATTGCAAGGATACGCGTGACCTGATATAGTGATGGGCTTTTCGGAAGTTCCGAAGGGATTCACGTTTTTGTTTAATTTGTTTTAAAACGTTTAGGGACGTTTAGTTTTAGGAGGCTCAATGCCAACCATCAATCAGTTAATCCGTCAGGGGCGTGCGGTTGAGACCGTCAAGTCCAAGAGCCCGGCGATGGAAAATTCCCCCCAGCGCCGTGGTGTCTGCACCCGCGTTTACACCACCACGCCCAAAAAGCCTAACTCGGCTTTGCGTAAGGTTGCCAAGGTCCGCTTGACCAACGGCTTCGAGGTGATTTCTTACATCGGCGGCGAAGGCCACAACCTGCAGGAACACAGCGTGGTGCTGGTTCGCG
>JAQSDS010000122.1 GCA_029946045.1 Rhodoferax sp. | reverse complement strand
CAGCAAAATCGCGATCATCACCACCATCGGGCTCAACTGGCTGGCCTGCACCCAGGCCGCCAGCTCGACCGGCATTTGCGACAGGGCGAGTGCGGTGTTGAGCATGTCGGCGCCCAGCAGCACCAGAAAGATCATGGCCGTGGCCTGGGCGGTGCCCAGGGCGCTGTCGATCAGGCCGCGCAGGCGCATGCCACCCGACACCACCGCCAGCACGCCGCAGGCGGCTGCGCCAATGGCCGCCGCCTCGGTCGGGTTGGCCCAGCCGCCGTAGATACCGACGATCACCACCACAAACACCAGCAACACAGGGGCCACCTGCAACAGCGCTTTCATGCGTTTGGCCCAGCTGGCACGCGGCCCGGCCGGACCAGACTCAGGCTTGAGCGTGACGATGATCTTGATCACCAGCATGTAGCCCAGCATGGCAATGATGCCGGGTAGCACGGCGGCCATGAACAGCTTGCCGATCGATTCTTGCGTCAGGATGGCATAGATCACCAGCGGCACCGAGGGTGGAATCATGATGCCCAGCGTGCCGCCGGCGGCCAGCGCCCCGGTCGCCAGCGAGCCAGAATAACCAAAACGTTTGAGCTCAGGCAAGGCCACCTGGCCCATGGTCGCTGCTGTGGCCAGCGATGAGCCGCAAATGGCACCAAACCCAGCGCAAGCGCCAATCGAGGCCATGGCCACACCGCCCTTGAGGTGGCCCATGAAGGCTTCGACAAAGCGGAACAAGGCCGCGCTCAAACCACCATGGGTGGCAAACTGGCCCATCAGCAAAAACAGTGGGATCACCACGATGTCGTAATTGGACAAGCGGGCATAGGCCAGGTTTTTAAGGAAGTTCAGGATCGGCAGCGCGTCTCCGCCAGTCAGGTAGAAATAGCCTGCCGCGCCCATGGTGAACATGGCGATGCCGATTGGCACACGCACCACCAGCAGCACCATCAAACAGGCAAAAATAACGCCCCCCATTGCAATGCCGCTCATGATTTAACTCCGTCGTGCCCTGCGCTCTTGCGCCAATGAAAACCCAGCATGTAGAAACCTGCCAGCGCCATCAGCAGGAAGCCAGGCACCATCAGCACCTGGGCAATCCATACCGGCCAGCCCAGAATCATGCTGGTCTCGCCCGCCGCCTTGATGGCAAACGCCCCCACCGCAGCGCGCCAGGTGATCACCGCACCAAACAAGCCGACCAACAAGGAGCCAAACGCATCCAGCCGATGCACCGTGGTGGGACTGGCCTTGGCGGTAAAGAAGTCGACTTTGACATCGCCGCCATTCAAATGGCAGTAAGCAAAAAAGCTGGCGGAGGCAAAAGCGGCTGTCATCTGCAGCATTTCCACATCGCCCGGCACCGGTGCAGCAAACAGCTTGCGCCCGACAATGCTGATGATGCTCATGACCACGATGGCCACAAACATCAGGCCGCCCATGATGGCCGAGACCTTGGAGGCGCGAAACAGCAGCTGTCCCACAGGACCGAATTCGAGCGATGCAGCACCGGGGTCGGCGCCGGGAATGGGCTCTTGCATAAACAGTTCTCCTCTGACGCTGTCCAACAGGACGACGTCAAACCATGGACTTCAGGGGTGCCCGGTGTGACGCGTGCCACACCGGGAAAACGTTTACTTGACCGCGTATTTTGTGATCAAGGCGCGTGCGTTTTCCAGCAGCAGTTTGCCGTTGGCACCTTTGGCGGTGACGTCTGCCACCCAGTCATTGGTGATTTGCTCGCCGGCTTTTTTCCAGCTTTGCAACTCGGACGCAGGAATCACGTTGTGGGTGTTCTTTTCGGTCAGCTTCTTGCCAATGCCATCGGCTTCCAGAAACGCCTTGCCAATCTGGCCCGACAGGGCCTGGCCGCTGTTGGCGTCAATCACCTTTTTCAGGTCGGGCGGCAGACTCTCGTATTTCGCTTTGTTCATGGCAAAAACGAAAGTGGAGGTGTAAACAGCAGCCTCAACCGGATCGGTCTCGGAATGGAATTTGACCAGCTCCTGGATCTTGACCGAAGGCACCACTTCATACGGCACCAGTGCCCCGTCAATCACTGACTTGGCCAGGGCCTCGCTCACCGCAGGCACCGGCATGGCCACGGGCGTGGCACCCAGCGCCGCCAACAGCTTGTTGGTCTGGCGGGTCGGGGCACGGACCTTCAAGCCTTTCAGGTCCGCCATGGTTTTGATGGGCTGCTTGGTCATGTGAAACACGCCATCGCCATGGACGTGCAGCGCCAGCAGTTTGACGTCCTTGAACTCAGCGGCCACATTCGGATTGGTCTGGACAAAGTCCCACAGCGCTTTGCTGGTGCCCTCAGGGCTTTGCATCATGAAGGGAAGTTCAAACACCTCGGACAAGGGAAAACGGCCAGCCATGTAACCAGGCAACACCCAGGTCACATCGACCACGCCATCCTTGACCTGGTCGAACAGTTGCGGCGGCGTGCCACCGAGCTGCATCGACGGGTAAATCTGGCATTTCATCTTGTCGCCGGATTCCAGTGCAATCTTGTCGCACCAGGGCTTGATGAACATGGTCTGCGCAGCCGAGCCTGCGGGCAGGAAGTGGTGCACCTTGAGCGTGACCGTTTGCGCTGAGGCGCTGAATGCGGCACAAGCCAGCGCCGTGAGCGCTGCGAGGGATTGAAGCGAAGCTTTCATGTTGTCTCCTGTTGTAAAAATAAAATCAAGTCGCCTGATTCAAATGCTAGCGGGTGATTCAGATTGTCCGGGCAGGCGGACGCTTGCATGGGACGGATTTTGACGGCTTTTGCCATCCCTCAAAAGCCAAAAAGCTCACTACCAGATATAACAACTTGGCATAATTGCCGACTTGTTATGGTTAACCCTTAAACCGAAACAAATGCATTTCGCAGCCAACCGTCTATGGACCTGAAACAACTCGAATATTTTGTACGCGTGGCCGAATTGGGCAGCTTTACCCGTGCCGCCATTGCCCTCAACGTGGCGCAACCGGCGCTCAGCCGCCAGGTGCGCCTGCTGGAGGTGGAGCTGCGGCAAAACCTGCTGACGCGCAACGGCCGCGGCGCACTGCCCACCGAAGCCGGCAAGCTGCTGCTGGCGCATGGCCGCGGCATCCTGCACCAGGTGGCGCGTGCGCGTGAAGAGCTGGGCCGGGTGCGCGGTTCGCTGGCGGGCCGGGTGGCCGTGGGCCTGCCCACCAGTTTGGCGCGGCTGCTGACCGTGCCCTTGATCCGGGCCCATCAAGTCGAGCTGCCGGACGCCACGCTGGCCATCAGCGAAGGTTTGTCGGTGCCGATGCAGGAGTCGCTGCTGGCCGGACGGCTTGACATTGCGGTGCTCTACAACGCCCAGCCCAGTTCCGACATTGACATCACCCCGCTGCTGGAAGAAGACCTGCTGCTGGTGCAACGGCGCCCGTCCGGTTTAGCCGAAGAACCGCCGCCTGGTCCCATTGCCCTGTGCGAACTGGCCCAATTGCCACTGGTGATCCCAACCCGCCCCAACGCCATCCGCATGCAGGTGGAGACCGAGCTCGCCAACCTGGGTTATCGCCTGAACATCGCGCTGGAAATTGATGGGGTCTCGGCCATTCTGGATCTGGTGGCAGACGGGGCCGGCAGCGCCGTGCTGTCACGCAACGCCGTGGCCAGCTCGATCCGGCCCTCGGCGTTTACCGTGCGCACCATCACCGATCCGGTACTGCGCACCAAAATCTGCATGGCCACCAGCGCCCAGCGCCCCACCACGCTGACGCAGCAGGCCACACTGGCGCTGCTGCAGCGCACGGTGCAGCAGGTTTTCAAGGTGTAAGCCCCGAAAAAGCTATTCCACCCGATTGATCGACACCGGCTTGAAGCCCAGGTCGGCCACCTTGCCCTTGCGCGCCCGGGCTGCGCGGGCGTTGTTGAGGCTGCGGATTTCCAGTGTTTCTTCACGCGCCTTGCCGCCACGGCCAATACCTTCAATGCGCACGCTGCGGGTGTAGGCGGCCGCACCAGCCAGCGTGTCTTTGGCTTCGAGGTCCAACAGCATCAGGCCACGCCCGCCATTGGCCATGGCCTTGAGTTCGCTGATCTCAAAGGTCAGAATGCGACCCCCCGTGGAGGCACAGGCCACATGCGTGGCCGGTGCGACCGCGGTGGCGGGATTGGCCACCAAAGAGGGTTGGCACAGGACCTCAAGCTCATTCACGGTGACAAAGGCCTTGCCGGCCTTTTGCCGCGAGACCATGTTGGCCACGCTGGCGGTAAATCCGTAAGCTGCCGAACTGCTCAACAACAAAGTTGCCTCCATCGGCCCGGCAAAGTAGGACAGCAATTGGGTGCCAGCTTCCAGCTCGATCAGGCTGGTGATGGGCTGGCCGTCGCCGCGTCCGCCAGGCAGCAGCGCCACCGCCACCGAATAGACGCGGCCATTGGAGCCAAAAGCCAGCAAGGTGTCGACGCTACGGCACTCAAACGTGCCATACAGCGCGTCGCCCGCCTTGAAGTTGTATTCGGGCGCGGCAGTGCCATTGAGTCGGTCGCGCGCCCAGCCCTTTTGCGTGCGCACCCAGCCTTTTTGACTCACCACCACAGTCACGGGCTCGTCCACCACCTTGACTTCGAGCACCACTTTTTTCTCGGCCTGAATCAGGGTGCGACGGGCATCGGCAAAGGCTTTGGCATCGGTCTCAATTTCCTTGATCATCAAGCGGCGCAGCGTGGCCGGGCTGCCCAGAATTTCTTCCAACTTGTGCTGCTCCTCACGCAGTCCGGCCAGCTCCTGCTCGATCTTGATGGCCTCCAGCCGCGCCAACTGGCGCAGGCGGATTTCAAGAATGTCTTCGGCTTGTCGCTCCGACAAGTTAAAACGAGCGATCAAGGCCGCCTTGGGCTCGTCGGCCTGACGGATGATGGCGATCACCTCGTCAATGTTGAGCAGCACCAGCGCCCGGCCCTCCAGGATGTGGATGCGGTCCAGCACCTTGTTCAGGCGGTGCCGCGTGCGCCGCTCAATGGTGGTCTGGCGGAACGCAATCCACTCAGTGACCATCTGGCGCAGCGACTTGAGCGTGGGCCGACCGTCGAGCCCAATCATGGTCAGGTTGATCGGGCTGGAAGTTTCCAGGCTGGTGTGCGCCAGCAGGGTGTTGATGAGTTCCTGCTGGCCAATTTTGCTGGTCTTGGGCTCGCACACCAAGCGCACGGCGGCGTCCTTGCTGGACTCGTCACGCACGCCGTCGAGCACCGACAGCAGCGTGGCCTTGAGCTGGTTTTGCTCCAGCGACAGGGCTTTTTTGCCCGCCTTGATCTTGGGGTTGGTCAGCTCTTCAATTTCTTCCAGCACACGCTGGGTGCTGACCCCGGGCGGCAGCTCTGTGACCACCAGCTGCCACTGGCCACGCGCCAGTTCCTCAATCTTCCAGCGCGCCCGGCATTTCAAGGAGCCACGCCCTGATCGGTAGGCTTCGGCAATCTCGGCTGCGCTGCTGATGATCTGGCCGCCACCAGGAAAGTCTGGGCCGGGCAGCAAGGCGAACAATTCATCGTCGGGCAGGTTCGGCGTCTTGATCAGCGCCACGCAGGCGTCGGCCACTTCGCGCAGGTTGTGA
>JAQSDS010000121.1 GCA_029946045.1 Rhodoferax sp. | reverse complement strand
ATCATGGCCGCATTGTGCACGGCGAAAGCCTGCTTATCTGACGCGCGTACCCAGCCAGGCCGCGCCCACAATCAAAACCCCTGCCAGCGCCACCGGCCAGGTCAGGGCGCGGCCGCTGAGCCACAGCAGCGCGGCGGTGGACAACAAGGGCGTCAGGTAGCTCAACAAACCAATGTGGCGCGCATCCCCGGTCTTGAGCGCCTTGTCCCACAAAAAGAAGGAGCCACCCAGCGGGCCGAGGCCCATCAGGGCGATCAGCGCCCAGTCGCGCAGGCTCAAGCTGACGCTCTGCTCCATCAGCGCGTGGCAAAGCAAGGCCAGCAGGCCCGAGACCCAGGCAAAACTGCCAATGGCGGCGGTGTCAAAATGCGGCACACGGCGCGTCAGCAAGGAGTAGGTGGACCAGATGAAGGCCGATGCCAGCGCAGCCAGGTAACCCCACAACCATTCGCTTTGTAGACCGGGCGGCGCACCGGGTCCCGCATCGGCGTTGCCCAGAATCACAATCACCGCGCCGCTAAAACCGATCAAGCCGGCCACCACATGCTGCCAGCGCATGGTCAGCCCCGGCAACAGCACCGGCGCCAGCACCACAATCAGCAGCGGCCACAGGTAATTGACCAGATTGGCCTGTACTGGCGGTGCATTTTGCAAGCTCATAAAGAGCAAAAAATGGTAGCCAAACAAGCCATAGACGCCGAGTGCCAGCGTCGGCAGCGGAACCCGCCACGCCGCCAGCTTGAAGTTTGAGAGCGGCAGCGCAATCAGGCCACCGACCATGAGCGACAGGCCAGTCAGCAAAAACGGCGGCACGTGACGCAAGGCCACGCCCAGGCTGGCCAGGCTGCCCCACATGGCAATGGCGCCCAGCGCCAGCAGTTTGGCGCGCGTATGTGTATCTTGCGTCAAGGGCGTTGGTCGGTGGACGGCTTGTGCCACAGGTTGATGCCGCCCTCGACCGCATGCTGGTCAATCGCCTTGAGCTCGTCTGCGCTGAAGTCCAGCTGCGAGAGCGCCCCGGCCAGCTCGGTGATTTGCGCGGCCGAACTGGCACCGATCAGGGCGCTGGTGACACGGGCGTCGCGCAGCACCCAGGCGATGGCCATTTGCGCCAGGCTCTGGCCACGCGCTTGCGCCAGGTCGTTGAGGGCGCGCACATGTTTGAGGTTGGCATCGCTCAAAAAGTCGGGCTTGAAGGAGCCACCACCGGGTCGGTTGATGCGCGCATCCTGCGGAATGCCGTTGAGGTATTTATCGGTCAACAGGCCCTGCGCCAGCGCGCTGAAAGCGATGCAGCCCATGCCGGTATCGCCCAGCGCAGCCAGCAGATCTTCTTCGATCCAGCGGTTCATCAAGCTGTACGAGGGCTGGTGAATGAGTGGGCGCACGCCCATGCTGCGCAGCAGGGCGGCGGCCTCGCGCGTCTTGGCGGCCGAATAGCTGCTGATGCCGACATACAAGGCCTTGCCCTGCTGCACCGCGCTGGCCAAGGCACCCATGGTTTCTTCCAGCGGGGTGTCGGGGTCGAACCGGTGCGAATAGAAGATGTCCACATAGTCCAGCCCCATGCGCTGCAGGCTCTGGTCCAGGCTGGCCAGCACGTACTTGCGCGAGCCACCACCCGAGCCGTAGGGGCCGGGCCACATGTCCCAACCGGCTTTGCTGGAGATGACGAGTTGGTCGCGGTAGGGCTTGAAGTCGCGTTTGAGGTGCGCGCCAAAATTTGTCTCGGCGCTGCCAAAGGGTGGTCCGTAGTTGTTGGCCAGGTCAAAGTGCGTGATGCCCAGATCAAAAGCGGTGTGCAACATCTCGCGCTGGCTGGCCAGCGCCGTAGCGTCGCCAAAGTTGTGCCACAAGCCCAGCGAAATGGCGGGGAGCTTGAGGCCGTTTTTGCCGCAAAAGCGGTAGGGCATGGTGTCGTAACGCGCAGGCTTGGCTTGGTAGGTCATGGCAGTCAAAGTGGTTGGACAAACGGCATGGATCAAGGTACCGCAGCCTTGATCATAGCGGCGGCTTTTTCAGCAATCATGATCACCGGGGCATTGGTGTTGCCGCTCACAATGCGCGGCATGATGGACGCGTCGACCACGCGCAGCCCCTGCAAGCCATGGACACGCAGCTCGGCATCGACCACGTCCATGTCACCCGGACCCATACGGCAACTGCCCACCGGGTGGTAAATGGTGTCGGCCAGCTTGCGGATGGCTTGCTCAATTTCGGCATCGGTTTGCGCGCTGGCCGTGACTGAGAGCTCGCGCCCACCAAATTGCGCCAGCGCGGGCTGCTGCAGAATGTTGCGCATCAACTTGAAACCACGCACCATGCGCGCCATGTCGTCCGGTTGGCTCAAAAAAGCCGGGTCCACCAGCGGCAGCGCCAGCGGGTCTTTGCTGGCCAAACGCACGCTGCCGCGGCTCATGGGGCGCAACAAACACACATGGCACGAATAGCCCTGACCCAGCGCGGTGGTGCGACCATGGTTGATGAGCTTGCCAATCACAAAGTGCAGTTGCAGGTCGGGTACGGCCTCAGATGCGTCGCTCTTGATGAAGCCGCCCGCCTCGGCAAAGTTGGTGGTCAACATGCCGCTGCGCGTTTTTTGCCACTCAAAAATACCTTTGATCATGCGCAGCACGCTCCTTGGCGACACGCCAAACAGGTCTTTGCCGCGTGGGGCATCCACCACCTGCACCATGTCGATGTGGTCGTGCAGATGCTGACCCACGCCGGCCAAGTGGTGGATCGGAGTGATCTGCTGCGCCAGCAGGTGCTCGCGCGGGCCAATGCCCGACAGCATCAAGATCTGCGGCGACTGGATGGCCCCCGCGCTCAGCAACACTTCGCGGCGGCATTTCAGCCGCCGGGTCTGGCCTTCATGCACATATTCGACCCCAACGGCACGCTTGCCGTCCATCAGGATGCGGGTGGTGTGCGCGCCGGTAAACACCTTTAAGTTGGGCCGCGACAGATGGGGCGTGACATACGCTTTGGCTGCGCTGTGACGTTCGCCGTGCTTGTGGGTCACCTGATAAGGACCCACGCCCTCCAGGCTGGCGCCATTGAAATCGGCGTTGCGCGCATAGCCCGCCTGTTCACCCGCCTGCACAAACAGCTCTGAAAAACGATTGGGGCTGCGTAAATCCATCACATTCAGCGGTCCGCCCACGCCGTGAAATGCATCGGCGCCGCGTTCGTTGTGCTCGGCCTTTTTGAAAAACGGCAGCACCTCGGCATACGACCAGCCCGGGTTGCCCTGCGCTGCCCAGAAATCATAGTCGCCCGGATGGCCACGGGTATAGACCATGGCGTTGAGGGAACTGGAGCCGCCCAGCACCTTGCCGCGCGGCTGGTAGCCCGAACGGCCGTTCAAACCGGCTTGTGGCACGGTATGGAGACCCCAGCCCGACAAGCCGAACTTGGCCATGACAGCCAGACCGGCCGGACAATGAATCAGCACGCTGCTGTCTGCCGGGCCGGCTTCCAGCAGCGCCACCGTGACCTCGGGGTCTTCGGACAGACGCCCAGCCAGCACACAGCCGGCCGAGCCAGCGCCGATAATGAGATAGTCAAACATGGGGTTTTCCCGGTCCTCAACAGTTAACGAGCCAACTCACGTTAGCGCAAAAAAAACCCGGCTGTTAGAGGTTGATCCCAAAATTAGCCGCAAAATGGCATTGGCTCTCTTACCAATCTTTAGATATCGAGGCGACGATGACCCTGGCCGACACTTTGTTCCCGAAAGAAGATGCGAAATTCCAGCCGCATGGACCGCACAAGTCTGCCGCAGCAGGCCACGACAAAACGTCGGCATTTAGCTGGCCACCGCCGCCCTTTGCCACGTACCAGTCACCCGAGCCCTGGCGCGAGCCGAAAGAATGCGACATCGAGGGTTTGAATGGGGCCGTCCGGCGCTGCCTGCTGATCACTCTGGACCCAGCCAAAAAAGTTGCCGTCATCCAGATTGAACAGAACAAAACCCCAGTAGCCTTGCCGTTCGCCCAGTTTTTGCGCATCACCCTGAAGAAACTACTGCACCCGCAAGAGATCAGCACCAGCGAGCAATTTGCAGACATTCTGGGCCACCGCGCCACGGTGGACTACCACCTGGTGCTGAAAAACGGCGCGCCACTCTCGGGCCTCACCATTGGTTGCGTCGAAACCGACTATGGCCTGTTCCTGTTCCCGCCCATCGGCGATGAAGGATCGATCGAGCGTGTCTTCATGCCGCATGAAGTCTTCGCCCGATTCACCCTGGGCAGCCATATCGGCAAGGTTCTGGTCGATCACGAGGTGGTCACCGCGCAGCAAGTTGAGCAAGCGGCCGAAGAACAAACCTACTTGCGCAACAGAAAGCTGGGCGACTACCTTCTGGACACCGCCGTGCTGTTTCCCGAGCAATTGATGCAGGCCCTGGCGCAGCAGTCCAAAATGCCGATGATCCGGGTTGGCGAGGCGCTGACCCTGCTCGGCTACATCAGCGAGGAGCAACTCAAACTCGCACTTGAGCAGCAAAAAACAGAGCGCTCTGTGCCCTTGGGCGAATTACTTGTCAAGATGGGTTTTCTGACGCGGCACGATCTCATGACCGCACTGGCCCGCAAAATGGGCTACCCGGTGGTCGACGTCAAGCTGTTTCCCGTAGAAGATGCGGCCCTGAAAAAAATCCCGATGACCACCGCCCTGCGGCTCAACGTGATGCCCCTGATGCTGCGCGACAACATGACCGTGGTGGCGACTGTCGACCCGACCCAGCGCAAAATGCTCGAAGAACTGGAATTTCTGGTGCAGGGCCGGGTCATTGCCACGCTGGGCGATGAGTTGCAGATCAAACAGAAGATCCGCGAGTCCTATCAAAAATTTGGCCTGCACCACCCCGTGGTCGACGAAGACACGGACCTTCTTGAGGACCTCAGCAGCGGGCAAACCAGCTCCAGCGAATTGCTGGAGTCCATGGAGCACAGCTCCGGGGATGACGCGCCCGAGGACGACGAAAAAGCCATTGAGCAATCCGACAACACCTTGGTACGCCTGATCAACACCATGATCATCGAAGCCCATGGCCGGGGCGTGTCCGACATCCACGTTGAATCGCAACCCCGACGCGCCAAAGTACGCATCCGTTTCCGCAAGGACGGCATGCTGTCGCCCTACCTGGAGCTGCCGCACACCTACCGCGCGGCGCTGGTGGCGCGACTCAAGATCATGGCCGACCTGGACATTTCTGAGCGCCGCAAGCCGCAGGACGGCAAGATCAATTTCAGCAAGTTTTCCAAAAAACACCGGCTCGAATTGCGCATTGCCACCATCCCCACGGCCAACGGCCTCGAAGACGTGGTCATGCGCCTGCTGGCATCCAGCAAACCCATCGCCATGAACAAGCTCGGACTGACCGAGATCAATTACACCCAGTTGCACGACGCCATTTCACGGCCCTACGGTATGGTGCTGTGCGTGGGCCCCACGGGTTCGGGAAAAACCACCACGCTGCATTCGGTGCTGGGCTTTCTCAACACGCCCGATCGCAAGATCTGGACCGCAGAAGATCCGATTGAAATCACCCAACCCGATTTGCGCCAGGTGCAG
>JAQSDS010000120.1 GCA_029946045.1 Rhodoferax sp. | reverse complement strand
AATCAATTTTGAGCAGAGGGGTCATGTTATTTGAGTGGCTGTGCTGCCAGCCGGGAAGGTCAGTGTCACGGTGGTGCCTTGTCCGGGCGCACTGCCGATGTCCACACGGCCGTAGTGCAGCGCCATGATTTCCTTGACGATGCTCATGCCCAGGCCGGTGCCTGCGACCTTGCCGGAGCTGTCGACGCGGAAAAACCGCTCACCCACACGAACGGCCTGATCCGGGCGCATGCCAACGCCCTGGTCCGCGACACACAAGATCACTTCACCGGGTTGCGTTTGCACCGCAATGTGAACCGGTTTGTCGGCGGCCGAATACTTGTAGGCGTTGGACAGCACATTGAGTAAGGCCATCTGGGCCTTCTTGTGATCAGCCCACATAAATACCGGCTGGGCGGGTAGCGCCAGTGTGGGCGGCGCCCGGCCGTCAGTCAGCTTGAGGCCGCGCACCACGTCCTCGATCAGGCCCTGCACTGGCACCGCCTCAAAGACAAAATCCTTGCCTTGCAAGGCCTCGATGCGGGCCAGGTCGAGCAGTTCATTGAGGATGGATGTCATGAGCTTGGACTGGCGGTAAATGATTTCCAGAAACTCCTTGCGTTCGGTTTCGCTCAGTTCTTCGGTCAGCAGCACTTCGGCAAAGCCGTAAATGCCAGACATGGGGGTGCGCAGCTCGTGCGCGGCGGTGGACAAAAACTCGCTCTTCATGCGGTCGACCGCGGTTTCATGGCTGATGTCGCGCAGCGCAAGAATCTGCGAGATGGACTGCTCTTGCGATTCGCGCAAGGACACTTTCAGCACCCGGTGCCCGGCGGCCGCACCCGGCGACTCATTCAACTCGATGATCTGGTGCGCATCTTTGTCCAGGCCTGCGAGCGCCACATTGCGCAGCCCGGCCAGGCCTTGAAAACGTGCTTCTGGCAGGCACAGGCCGGCCAGCTTCTGGGAAAAAGCCTGCTCGTCGAGCCCGATCACATCGTTGGCTTGCAGCCCGGTGAGGGTGGTCAATGCCGGACTCACGTACTTGACCTGATGACGGCGATCGAAGGCCACGAAACCGTCCGGGCTCAGGGCAAAAATGGCGTCAAGTTGCGCACTGTGTTCACTCAGCAGCACTTCGGCCGCCTTGCGCTCGCTGATGTCGACAAAGCTGCCCACCATGCGCAAGGGTTGGCCGTCGGCGCCACGCTCGACCACGTCGCCACGGTCCAGCACCCACACTTCCTGGTGACCTTTCAGGCGCATGCGGTGCTCGCTTTGGTAGCGCCCCTTGCCCGCCAGGCAGTCCTGCAACCTGGCCATCACCTGGGGCTTGTCGTCGGCGTGCAACAGCGCCGCGAATTCATCCAGCGGGTGCTGCAGGTAGTCATCATTGAGCCCCGCGATCTGGCACCAGCGCCGGTTGTGGGTGACGATGCCGGTGCGGATGTCCCAGTCCCAGATGCCTTCGCCGGTGGCGTCAAGCACATAGCTCAGGCGACGCTCGCTCTCTTCCAGTTTGAGCTGCAAGCGTTTGAGCTCGGAGACATCGTTGGCAATCACCAGGATCTGCTTGTCGCCCTGGGTTGTGGTCAGCGGGATCTTGATGGACTGGTAGTAAAGGGTGTCGCCGGTGGCAGCGTCGGTGGACTCTTCCATGACCACCTGGGTCTGGCCTTGCGACATGACTGCGCGCACGTTTTGCAGGTAAAAAGCGACCTGCTCGGCGTTGGGGTTGAAGTCGCCATCGTCCTTGCCCACCAGTTGCTCCGGCGTGGTGCCGTAAAGCTTGGCCAGGGCGCGGTTGCCCAACAAGAACTTGCCATCCCAGTCCTTCATCAGGATGATGTTGGGGTTCTCGTCAATCACGGTCCGCAGCAAGGTGTTGGCATCTTGCAAGTCGCTGCCCGGCGTGTCAGTGCTGCGTCTTTTGGGGGTGTTCATGGGGCTGGGCTGGCAGTGTGTGAGCTGGCTTAGTCGGCGAGGACTTTGGCCAGGCGAATGGCTTTTTTCTGCAAAGCTTCCTCGTTGTCGGCATAGCGCTCTGCAATGGCCTGAAACTCGTCTTCCTGCAACAGAAAGGCATCGACCACATCGGGGTCAAAGTGTTTGCCCCGTCCTTCCAGAATGATGGCCTTGGCCTTCTCGTGGCCCATGCCTTCCTTGTAGACGCGCCGACTGATCAGGGCATCGTACACATCGGCCAGCGCCATCAGGCGCCCGGGGATGGGAATGGCCTCGCCAGCCAGGCCCTGTGGGTAACCCGTACCGTCCCACTTCTCGTGGTGCGAGTAGACAATTTGTTTGGCAATCTGAATGAATTCCATCGACTCCACGCTGGCCACCTGGGCTTGCATCAGGGCGTCGTAACCCAGCTGTGGGTGGGTTCTCATGATCTCGAACTCGTGTGGCTCATAGCGCCCGGGCTTGAGCAGGATGCGGTCTGGAATGCCCACCTTGCCGATGTCGTGCAGCGGCGCACACTTGAACAGCATGTCGATCACGCTGAGGCTTAAAAAACTGAAAAAACGTGGGTGAACGTGCAACTGTCGGGCCAATGCGCGGATGTAGTTTTGGGTGCGCCGCAAATGGTTGCCCGTCTCTACATCGCGCACTTCGGCCAGCGAGGCCAGCGCCAGAATGGTGACTTCTTGCAGCGCAGCCATGTCGCGCGCCCGTTTGGTCACTTCAAATTCAAGATACTCGTTGTTGATCCGCATGGTGCGGGCATGGTTGGCGTCGACCAGGTGCGCGCGCAAGCGCGACAACAGGATCTCAGGGCTGATCGGGCGGGTGATGTAGTCGACCGCACCCAGGGCCATGCCCATTTCTTCGTTTTCAACTTCGTTCTTGCTGGTCAGGAAAATCACCGGGATATGCTGGGTGCGCGGGTTGGCCTTGAGCTGTCGGCAGATTTCGTAGCCGTTGATGTCGGGCATCATGATGTCGAGCAGAATCAGGTCGGGCTCGTCTTGGCTCACCATGGCCAGCGCTTTGGAACCGTGGTTGGCCGCTTTCACGGTGTAGGACTCGTGCAGTAAACCAAACAACAGCGACAGATTAGCTGACGAGTCGTCGACCACCAGAACGGTGGGTTTAATTGGTGGAAACAGTTCCATAGCCACTCTGGTTTAAGGTGATATGTGCATCGACTGCGGCTTGTTGCAGTGTGAGCAGTGCGTCTGAGAACTCAAATTCTTGTGCTTGTTGTACCAGCAGGTCGAATTTAACACCCAGACCATCGCGCAGCAAGCCGCCTTGTGTTCGCAGCAGAAGTTCAGCGGCGGCGTTGTTGGTGGCCAGCAGATCAGCCAACGCATTGCAAACTTCTTGCAATTGCGCTGCATCCACAGGCTGCACTGTTCGGGCGGCGTCTGAGGCCTCGGGCAAGGCCTGGCGCAAACGCAGCGCCAGGTGCGCCAGGTGCGCCATCAGCGGTGCCAGCAGGCTATGCGCTGATGCCAATGGTTGGCCGCTTTGGACCGTCTGATGCAAGGCTTGTTCGACTTCGGCACTCAGCGTGCTGCACTTGGTGGCCCCAACGTTGGCTGCGACGCCCTTGAGGTTGTGCACCAGGCGCTCGGCATCTGACCATTTCCCCACTGTTGCGAGGTCCGCCAACTGGCTCGGCAGGGTGCTGATGCTGTCGAGAAATTTTTTCAGCACGCTCTGGTAGAGCATCTGGTTACCCGCGCACAGGCGCAGGCCCTGCACCGTATTGATGCCACTGATGCGCAGTGCTGGGCCGGACTTTTGGGGTGCGTCAGAAGGGCTTGTGACTGCGGCCGTCGCTAGGTGGCCCCAAAGCGCCAGGCACTGACGCAGCGCGTCGGGGTCGATCGGTTTGCTCAGGTGGTCGTTCATGCCCTCATCGAGACAGCGGGCCACAACCTCAAGGTCGGCATGCGCCGTCAAGGCAATGATCGGTAAATCCTTAAAGCGCGCCTGCTGGCGCAAGGCCAACGCGGCCTGGTGGCCGTCCATCACCGGCATTTGCAGGTCCATCAGCACCAGCGACCAGGGCAAGGGCTGGGCGGCGTTTTGCAGCAAGTCCAGCGCCTGCTGGCCATGGTCGGCCAGCGTCACGCGCACGCCCATGGCGGCCATGAGCTCGCCTGCAATTTGCTGGTTGATCTTGTTGTCTTCCACCAGCAGCACAGCCAGGCCGCTCAAAGGGCCCGATGTCACGACCGGCACCGGCGTGCTGTCCCATACCGCTGGCGCAAGCCAGGCCTGCTCTGCCGCAGGCAAGTCCTCTAGGGCCGGCAGTGCGGTGTTCAGCGCCGAGCTGTCTTCCAAGCCAGGGCGGTCTGTCGGTATCGGCAGGTCCAGCCAGGCGGTGAAGGTGAAGGTGCTTCCGGCCCCCTCTTCGGACTGCACGACCAGGTGGCCGCGCATCATTTCAACCAGGCTCCTGGAAATCGTCAGGCCCAGCCCGGTGCCGCCGAAACGGCGCGTGGTCGAGCTGTCGGCCTGGCTGAAGCCGGTGAACAGTTTGCTGCGCTGCTGCGCCGTCATGCCGATGCCGCTGTCCTGCACCGACACCGTGAGCTGCACGCGCTCGCTCTGGCGCTGGGTCACCATCACCGCCACCTTGACCCGGCCATGCTCAGTGAATTTGATGGCATTGTGGCAAAGGTTGGTCAGCACCTGCTTGAGCCGCAGGGCATCGCCCAGCAAGGACTGCGGCACGTCGGGCTGGACAGCGATCGAAAACGCGATGTGTTTTTGCTGCGCCAGTTGTCCTACCAAGGTGTCCACGCTGTCGAGCACTTGTTTCAGACTGAACGGTGCAGACTCCAGCGTCATTTTTCTGGCACCTAGCTTGGAGTAATCCAGAATGTCGTTGATGATACCCACCAGCGCCTTGCCCTCGGTGTTGATTTTTTGCAGATAGTCGCGCTGCTTGGCATTGAGCTCGGTTTCCAGGGCCAGACCTGACAGGCCGATCACGGCATTCATCGGGGTGCGGATCTCATGGCTCATGTTGGCCAAAAACTCGCTCTTGGCGCGGTTTGCTTCTTCGGCTTGCTGGCGCGCGGCGCGGGTCAATTCGAACTGGTGGTGCAATTCTCCGGCCTGGCTGACCAGTTCCAGCTGCTGCACCTGCAGTACCGCTTCGGATTGTTGCAAGTCGTGTGCCTGTTCCTGTGTTTGCGCCAACAGGGTCTGGGTGATCCGGTTGCGCTCAAATATTTCCAGGTTCAGCGCCACCTGCGGCAGCAGTTCGTCCAGCAGGGCCTGGTGACGTGGGTCCAGGCTGCCAGAGGTGCCCAGCACCAGAACCGCGAGCACCCGGGTTTTCCCCGTCGGCATGACGGGGACGATCAGCACGGAGCCTGCTTCGGACCCGAGCAGCCCAGCCAGTCCTGGCAAGGGCGCTTGGGTGCTTGTGTGGGCGCTGAACGACAGGGCTTGCTGAGCGCACTGGGCAAGCAGGCAGCCATCGTTGGCAAAGCTGGGTGCCAGGCCCGCCAGGTCAGTCACGCCTGCCGACCCCGCCAGCGCGTAGTGCTGGGCTGGTCTGTCGAACACATACAGCAGGCCGGCCTGGGCACCCGCCAAGGGGGCTAATCGGGTCAGCAAGGTGTCGGCAAACGCGCTCAGCGTCTCACGCGACAGCACGCT
>JAQSDS010000119.1 GCA_029946045.1 Rhodoferax sp. | reverse complement strand
GTCTTTCCAGGGCCCACCGACCAGATAACTCAGCACTTGCACCGCCACATAAACCAACATCAGGCTCACCAGGATCTCGTTGGCATGAAAGCGGTCACGCAGCAGCGCTGTCAGGCTGGCCCACAACATGCCCCCAAACACCCCGGCCAGCAAAATGGGCAGCACGATCCAGCGGCTGCTGTCGGCGTTGGCCATCAAGGCGATGCCGCCGGCAAAAATAGCACCGATGATGTACTGGCCCTCGGCGCCAATGTTCCACACGTTGGACCTGAAACACACGGCCAGGCCGAGCGCAATGATGAGCAAAGGCGTGGCCTTGACCAGCAACTCACCGAGCGCGTAGGCGTTGTGAATGGGCAGCCAGAAAAACATCTCAAGACCCTTGAGCGGGTCATTGCCCAGCGCCGAGAACATCAATGCCCCGATAAACACCGTGATCAACAGTGCCAGCAGCGGCGAGCCATAGGTCCAGACCCTGGAAGTCTCGGGGCGCGCTTCAAGCTTGAGCATGGACGGCTCCTGGCAGGCTGGCTGCATCAAAGGCGGCAGACGCTTCGAGTTCGGCCAGATGGCGCTGCACCTCGGGGTCCCACAGGCCGCTCATCCATTCGCCAATTTTTGCGACCGTGGCTTCGGCCATCGGTACCGAGGGCGACAGCTGGCCCTTGGCAATCACGTGCAAGCGATCGCACACCTCGAACAATTCATCGAGTTCTTCGCTCACCACCAGCACCGCGCAACCGGCATCGCGCAGAGCCAGAATTTCGCCCCGGATTTGTGCCGCCGCACCCACGTCCACACCCCAGGTCGGCTGCGACACAATGAACAATTTGGGCCGGGCGTCGATCTCGCGGCCGACGATAAATTTCTGCAGGTTGCCACCTGAGAGCGAGCGCGCCAGTGCACGCGGGCCCCCGGCCTTGACATGGAAGGTCTGGATCAAGTTTGCCGCATGCTGCTCCAGCGCGCCCACCTTGATCCAGCCACCGGCAAACTTCGGCATGGAAATGGATTCCGTGCGTGTCAACAACAGGTTGTGCGCCAAGCTCAGGGTAGGTACGGCACCGCGACCAAGCCGCTCTTCGGGCACAAAATGCAAACCCAGCTTGCGCCGCCCGCCGGGATGCAGCGCCGAGACGTCGAGGTCGCCTATGCGGATACTGCCTTTGGGCGCACGGCAGTCCTCGCCCGACAAGGCAAGCATGAGTTCTTTCTGGCCATTGCCCGACACGCCGGCAATGCCCACCACCTCACCGGCACGAACCTGCAAGCCAATGCTCTCCAGGTTGACACCAAACTGGTCCTCGCGCGCCAGCGTGAGTCCGCTAACCTCAAGCACCACGGCACCCGATGGCTGCGCACGGTGCTGCAACTGCGGTGGCTCGGCGCCAATCATCATGCGTGACAGGGAGGCATTGGATTCTTCGGAAGGGTTGCAGACACCGGTGACGCGGCCAGCCCGCAACACGGTGCAGGCGTTGCACAGCTCACGTATTTCGTGCAATTTGTGGCTGATGTACAAAATGCTGCAACCCTCGCTGGCCAGCTTTTTCAGCACCACAAAAAGTTTTTCGACCGCTTGGGGGGTGAGCACCGAGGTTGGTTCATCCAGGATCAGCAATTCCGGACGCGTCAGCAGGGCCCGGATGATTTCAACCCGCTGCATCTCGCCCACGCTGAGGGTGTGCACCGGGCGCTCGGGGTCGATGTCCAACCCATACTCAGTGGCTTTGGCCACGATGCTGGCAGTTACTTGGTCCAGGGAGTCGCGCGCCAGGCCGAGCCAGACGTTTTCTGCCACGGTCAGGGTGTCGAATAAATTGAAATGCTGAAACACCATGCTGATGCCGTTGGCGCGCGCATCCTTGGGGTTCCTGATCTGCATCAGCTGGCCGTTGATACGCACCTCTCCGGCATCGGGCTTGACTGAACCGTAGATGATTTTCATCAGGGTGGATTTGCCGGCGCCGTTTTCACCGAGCACCGCGTGGGTCTCACCAGGCATCACGGTCAGACTCACGTCACTGTTGGCAACCACGCTGGGGTAGCGTTTGGTAATGCCAGACAGTTGAAGACGGGGCGTGGTCATGAACAGAGTTGTCAATTAAGTGAGGTGTCGTTTTTACCAGCAAAATGCCGTGGAATCTGAATTTTTGTAGCGAACAGGGGTCTCACCCCCAGAAAAAACTTGCAAGATCAATGCCAGCTCGAAACCACTTCAAGGCCATCTGGTGTGAAATTTGCTCTATGCTTGCGACCGTGGTGCCACGGATCACCATCCACCCCTAGCTTGTGAGTGCCTTCATGAATCCACCCATCCTGCAATTTATCTGGCGCGACGAGGTCGTCACCCTACACCGCATCCCGCCCACCCGCACGCTGCTGCAGTTGCTGCGCGAAGACCTCGGCCACAGCGCCACCAAGGAAGGCTGCAACGAAGGCGACTGCGGTGCCTGCACCATCGTGCTGGGCGAATTGAAGGGGGATCAGATCAGCTACCGCGCCGTCAACAGTTGCATCAAAATGGCGCACGCCGTTGATGGCATGGCGTTATGGACCGCCGCCGACCTGGCCGCCGAGGACGACACAGCACATCCGGTGCAGCAGGCGCTGCACCAGTGCCACGCCAGCCAGTGCGGCTTTTGCACCCCCGGCTTCGCCATGAGCCTGTTTGGCCTGTACCAGAACAGTGTCCTCAAAGACCAGTCGGTCAGCCGCACCCAGGCGCAAGAAACGCTGTCGGGCAACCTGTGCCGCTGCACGGGTTACCGACCCATTCTGGATGCCGCACAAGCGATGGGCACCCTGCCCCGCGTGCACCTGGACGAGGCGCGTTTGCGACAGCAACTGGCATCCATCGCACAGCAGAACCGAACCCAGGAAGCCGACTGCGCCTACCTGGCCCCGACCCACCTGGATGCGCTGCTGGCAGCCCGGGCCGCCCGGCCACAAGCGCAACTGGTGGCTGGCTGCACCGATGTGGGCTTGTGGGTCAACAAGCTGCACATGGATTTTGCCCAGGTGCTCGACCTCACGCGAGTCGTGGAACTCAGGACCACGGAGGTGCAGCAGGACCACACCGTCATCGGCGCTGCTGTCAGTCTGAACGACGCCTTTGCCGCACTGGAACTGGATCGGCCGCAACTACACGCTTTTTTCAGCCGCTTTGCCGGCCTGCCGGTACGCCAGGCCGGCACCCTGGGTGGCAATATCGCCAACGGCTCACCGATCGGCGACAGCATGCCGTTGCTGATCGCGCTGCGCGCCAGCGTGGTGCTGATGAGCGCGCGCGGTGAGCGCGAACTGGCACTGGAGAATCTGTACACCGGCTACCGCAAAAATGTCATGGCGGCAGACGAAATACTGGCCTTTGTCCGTGTGCCCCGGCCCCAGCCGGGTGAATTGCTGCGGGTCTACAAGGTCTCCAAGCGCCTGGAGGACGACATTTCTGCCGTATGTCTGGCGATCAGGCTGCTAGTTCAGGACGGCCGTGTCACAGACATTTCCATAGGCGTCGGTGGTGTGGCGGCCACGCCGGTGCGCGCACGGCAAACCGAAGACGCACTGACCGGTCAGGTCTGGACAGAAAACGTGGTCAGTCGGGCAAAAAATTGTCTGCGCAATGAATTTCAACCGATCTCGGACATGCGCGCCAGTGCTGGCTACCGTGTGCAATTGCTCGACGGACTGATGCAGCGTTTCTGGCTAGAGAGCCAGGGTGCGCCAGACACCAGCCTGGCGGCACTGACTTTGCCAGGAGAACTCGCATGAGGAACGACCTGCCCCTGAACGCCGACGCGCCCATGGCAAGCGGCCAGTCGCATCCACACGAAAGCGCTGCCGCACAAATTGCCGGTGCCGCGACCTACATCGACGACATCGTGGAGCTGCGCGGCACGCTGCATGCTGCCCCAGTTCTGTCCAAAGTAGCCCACGGCAAGCTGCTCGGGGTAGACACACAGGCCGCGCTGGCCCTGCCCGGTGTCCATGCCGTGCTGCTTGCGGCCGATGTGCCCGGCAGCAAGGTGCTGGCCGCCTTTGCCGGCGATGAGCCGGTGTTTGCCCAGGATACGGTACAACACGTGGGCCAGGTCATTGGCCTGGTGGTGGCCGACAGCGTGATGCTGGCACGCCATGCGGCACGGCTGGTAAGGCCGCACATCGAACCGCTGCCCGCCATCCTGGACGTGCGCGCTGCACGCAAGGCGCAAAGTTTTGTGCTGCCGCCTGTCACGGTGCGCCGGGGTGATGCCGCCCAGGCCCTGGCACAGGCACCCCACACCCTGCAAGGCACGCTCGAGGTCGTGGTCAGGAGCACTTTTACCTGGAAGGCCAGGTGGCTTATGCACTGCCGCAGGAGCAAAACCAGTGGTTGATTTACAGCAGCACCCAGCACCCAGGTGAGGTGCAACACTGGGTCGCCCATGCGCTTGGCCTGGACAACCACGCGGTCACGGTGCAATGCCGGCGCATGGGTGGCGGCTTTGGCGGCAAGGAAACACAGGCGGGCCATCTGGCCGTGTGGGCAGCACTGGCAGCGAACCAGTTGCAGCGCCCGGTGAAGCTGCGGCTGGACCGCGATGATGACTTTCTGATCACCGGCAAACGCCATCCGTTCAGCTACGACTACCGCGTGGGGTTTGACGACAGCGGCAGGCTCTGCGGCCTGCAATTGCAGATGCTGGCGCACTGCGGCTTCAGCGCCGATTTGTCGGGGCCAGTGGCAGACCGGGCCATTTTTCATGCCGACAACGCCTACTTTTTGCAGGACGTCGAGATCAGCTCTTACCGCTGCAAGCTCAACACCCAGAGCCACACCGCGTTTCGCGGCTTTGGTGGACCGCAGGGCATGATCGTCACAGAAGCCATTCTGGGCGACATCGCTCGCCATCTCAAGCTGGACCCGCTGGCCGTGCGACTGCGCAATCTGTACGACGATGAAGTGGGGGGCGCCCAACGCAACACCACCCATTACGGCATGCAGGTGGAAGGCAACATCTTGCAGCCACTGATTTCCAAACTGGCGCTGAGCGCAAACTACCAGCAACGCCGTGAAGCCATCGCCCGCTGGAACCAGCACAGCGCGGTCGTCAAGCGCGGCATGGCTCTGACGCCGGTCAAATTTGGCATCAGTTTCACCGCCACGCTGTTCAACCAGGCCGGGGCGCTGGTGCATGTGTACCTGGACGGCAGCGTCACAGTCAACCACGGTGGCACCGAAATGGGTCAAGGCCTGCACACCAAAGTGGCACAAATCGTTGCCGACGAGTTGGGGGTGCCCTTGCACCAGGTGCGCTCAAGCGCCAGCGATACCAGCAAGATCCCCAACGCCTCGGCCACCGCCGCCTCGGCGGGCACCGACCTGAATGGCCGAGCGGCCCAGTTTGCCGCACGCCATGTGCGCGACAACCTGGCCGGGTTTGTTTGTGGCCTGGACGGTATCGGCGCCGGTGCCGTGCAATTTGTCGCTGGCCAGGTGATCACACCCAAAGCCACGCGCAGCTTCAAAGAAGTGGTGGCGCTGGCCTATGCCAACCGCATCCAGCTCTGGAGCGACGGTTTTTACCGCACGCCCAAAATCCATTACGACAAGACCACTTTGACCGGGCGCCCG
>JAQSDS010000118.1 GCA_029946045.1 Rhodoferax sp. | reverse complement strand
AGCCGCTCGCGCAAGGCGTGCTGGCGACGCACTTTGCCGCC
This sequence comes from Rhodoferax sp., assembly GCA_029946045.1. Taxonomy (GTDB): domain Bacteria; phylum Pseudomonadota; class Gammaproteobacteria; order Burkholderiales; family Burkholderiaceae_C; genus Rhodoferax. The sequence continues at coordinate 5,626 of JAQSDS010000118.1, read as the reverse complement.
GGTTACCGCGACGGCCACCACGCCAGCCACCGGCGCCACATCAGCTTGGGTGACTCGCACCTGCGTGTGGTGGATGAGGTGGAGGGCTTTGCGCGCAAAGCTGTGCTGCGGTGGCGCGTGGCGCCGGGCGAATGGCGACTGGAAGGCCAGCGCCTTACGAATGGCGCGCATGTGCTGAGTGTGCAGGCCAGCATGCCCCTAGTCCGCTGCGAGCTGGTCGAAGGCTGGGAGTCGCGCCATTACCTTGAGAAAACCCCGGTGCCCGTGCTGGAGATTGAAGTCCAGCAACCCGGCACCTTGACGACGGAGTACCACTGGGCAGCATGAAGGTTCTTTATTTTCATCAGCATTTTTCGACCCCCAAGGGCTCGGCAGGCATCCGTTCTTACGAAATGGCGCGGCGCCTGGTGGCGCGGGGCCATCAGGTCACCATGGTGTGCGGCAGCTATGGCGGGGGCGAAACCGGGCTGACCATGCCCTTCGTGCAGGGGCGGCGTCGCGGCGTCGTGGATGGCATTGAGGTCATTGAGTTCGGCTTGGCCTATTCCAACGCCGATGGCTTGGTTAAACGCGGGCTGACGTTCCTGAAATTCGCCTCGCGCAGCATTGGCCTGGCATTGACAGAGCGCTACGACGTGTTATTTGCCACAACCACACCCTTGACTGCAGGCATACCGGGCATCGTAGCGCGTTGGTTGCGCTTCAAGCCTTTTGTGTTTGAGGTACGAGACTTGTGGCCCGAACTGCCGCGAGCCATGGGCGTGATTCGTAACCCGGTGGTGTTGTGGGCCATTGGCGTGTTGGAGTGGACAAGCTATCGGTCGGCGCACCGTTTGGTAGGTCTGTCGCCCGGCATTGTGGACGGCATTGCACACTGTGGCGTGCCGCGTGATCGAATTGCGTCGGTGCCTAACGGCTGCGATCTTGATATTTTTGCAACCCCACTGAGGCCATGGCGGCCGCCCCAGGTAAGAACTACCGATTTATTGGCGGTTTTTGCAGGCACCCATGGTATAGCCAACGGTCTTGACGCAGTGCTAAACGCCGCCGCAGAACTAAAGCGACGTGGGCGGGATGACATCAAATTGCTGCTGATCGGGCAAGGCAAGTTGAAAGCAGGGCTGCAGGCCCGCGCAGAACGCGAAGAGCTAAGCAATGTAGTGTTCCATGACCCAGTGAACAAAGAGCGGCTGGCCGGTTTAATGGCTGTCACCGATGTGGGACTGCAGGTGCTGGCCAACGTGCCAGCGTTTTATTACGGTACGTCACCTAATAAGTTTTTTGACTATATTGCAGCGGGTTTGCCCGTGCTTAACAACTACCCTGGCTGGCTGGCTGAGATGATTACAGAGCACCAGTGCGGCTTTGCTGTGCCGCCTGATAACTCGGGGGCCTTTGCCGATGCCCTGGAGCAAGCTGCTGCCGATCGTATTGCCCTTAAAGCCATGGGGCAACGTGGACTATCGCTGGCCAAGGCCCAGTTCGCTCGCCAGGCACTGGCGGATAAGTGGGTCGATTGGGTTACGGGGGTGAAGAGTTGAAGCGTTTATTTGATCTGTTGGCCGCATCCCTGGCCCTTTTGGTTTTGACCCTGCCTTTGCTCGCCTTGGCCTGGCAAATCCGCCGCAAGCTGGGCAGCCCGGTGTTGTTTCGCCAAGTGCGCCCGGGCCTGCATGGCCAACCGTTCACCATGGTCAAGTTCCGCACCATGACGGACGAGTGCGGCCCCGATGGCGCTTTGCTGCCCGACGCGCAGCGCCTGCCGCCCTTTGGCCGCTTTTTGCGCAGCAGCAGCCTGGACGAACTGCCCGAGTTGTGGAATGTGCTGAAAGGCGACATGAGTCTGGTGGGGCCACGGCCTTTGTTGATGGAATACCTGCCGCTGTACACGCCAGAGCAAGCCCGCCGCCACGCGGTGCGCCCCGGCATCACGGGCTGGGCGCAGGTGAATGGCCGCAACGCGATCAGCTGGGCCGACAAGTTTGCGCTGGATGTTTGGTATGTGGACCACCGCAGCCTGTGGCTGGATGTGCAGATTTTGTGGCGCACGGTGCGCAAGGTGCTGGTGCGCGATGGCATCAGCGCGGCGGGGGAGGCGACGATGCCTAAATTCACAGGAACAAATTCTTGAAACGTTTCGCCATTTTTGGCGCCAGTGGTTATGGCCGTGAGGTGTTGCCTTTGGTGCGCCAGCAGCTTCAGGCCGACCTGTCAGCGGGCCTGGCCGATCTGGTGTTTGTGGACGACCAGCCCAGCGCGCCCGTGGTCAATGGTCAGCGGGTGTTGACCTATGCCCAGTGGCTGGCCGAGCCAGCCAGCTCGCGCCACATGAATGTGGCCATTGCCAACAGCCAGGTGCGCCAAAAGCTGGTGCAGCGCTGCGCAGCCGATGGCGTGCAGTTTTTTGAGGCGCGTGCGGCCAATGTGGTGCAGCTGGACGATGTGCAGTTGGGCGAGGGGGCGGTGCTCTGCCCCTTTGTCACGCTGACCAGCAACATCCGCATTGGCCAGCATTTTCACGCCAACCTGTACAGCTATGTGGCGCACGATTGTGTGATCGGCGATTTTGTGACTTTTGCGCCGGGTGTGATGTGCAACGGCAATGTGCACGTCGAAGACCATGCCTACATTGGCACCGGCGCGGTCATCAAGCAAGGCCTGCCCGGTGCGCCGCTGGTCATTGGCCGTGGCGCGGTGGTGGGCATGGGCGCGGTGGTCACCAAGAGCGTGCCGCCGGGGGTGACGGTGGTGGGCAACCCGGCGCGGCCTTTGATCAAAAACTGAAAGTTAAAAATGTTGAACACGCCTTTTTCTCCATGGCCCAGTTTCACCCTCGAAGAGGCCGACGCGGTGCACCGCGTGGTGATGTCCAACAAGGTCAACTATTGGACGGGCACTGAGACGCGCGAGTTTGAAAAAGAATTTGCAGCTTGGTGTGGCACTGCGCACGCGGTGGCGCTGGCCAATGGCACGCTGGCTTTGGATGTGGCGCTGAAGGCCTTGGGCATTGGCCCGGGCGATGAGGTGGTGGTGACGCCGCGCACCTTCATAGCGTCGATTTCGTGTGTGGTCAATGCGGGGGCGGTGCCGGTGTTTGCCGATGTGGATGCAGATTCTGGCAATGTGTCGGCCCGCACCATTGCGGCCGTGTTGTCGCCGCGAACCAGGGCGGTGATTTGTGTTCACCTGGCCGGTTGGCCTTGCGACATGGATCCGATCATGACGCTGGCCGAGCAGCATGGCCTGAAGGTGATCGAAGATTGCGCGCAGGCGCATGGGGCACGTTACAAGGGGCGGCCTGTAGGCAGCATGGGGCATGTGGGGGCTTGGAGTTTTTGCCAAGACAAGATCATGACCACGGGTGGTGAGGGCGGCATGGTGTCCACGAACGACGAGGCTTTGTGGCGGGCGATGTGGTCATACAAAGACCATGGCAAGAGTTATGAGGCGGTCTATGAGCGCGAACACGCGCCGGGCTTCAGGTGGCTGCATGAAAGCTTTGGCACGAACTGGCGCATGCTGGAAATGCAGGCGGTGTTGGGGCGAATTCAGTTGACGCGCATGCCCGAGTGGGCGGCGGCACGCAAGCGCAATGCTGAGGCTGTTTGGGCGGCTTGCAGTCAGTTTGCAGCCTTGAGAGTGCCGCAAATCAAGTGCGCCAGTTGCCCAGGGTCTTGCAAGGAGCGTGGCGCAAGTTGCGAGCATGCTCACTACAAGTGTTATGTGTATGTGCAGCCCGAGCGGCTGGCCACTGGCTGGAGTCGGGACCGAATCATCGAGGCCATCGTGGCCGAGGGAGTGCCGTGTTTTCAGGGATCGTGCTCTGAGGTGTATCTGGAAAAGGCATTCGACGGCACAGGCTTGCGGCCAACAGAGCGTTTGCCAGTGGCTAAGGCCTTGGGGGAGATGTCAATCATGTTTTTGGTGCACCCAACGCTGACCGACGCCGAGGTGGTCAAGACGTGTGAGGTGATTGGCAAGGTCATGAAGGAAGCCAACAATGCAAATTGACCCTCAGGACTCAGGACTCAGGACTCAGGACTCTTCAAGATTTCACATTATGGTTGACATCATGATGCGCACCTTGAGCCGTTGGGCCGCCCCTGCATTGGCTTTGCCACGCCCGGTCAAGCGGAGCATGGTCCTGTTGTTGGACGCCGCGTTGTGCGTGTTCACCGTCTGGTTGGCGTTTTATTTGCGCCTGGGCAGTTTTGTCCCCTTATCGGGTCCAGCTGTCTGGCCGGCGTTGGCATCGGTGGTGTTGGCCTTGCCCATCTTTATAACCTCGGGCCTGTACAGGGCCATTTTTCGCTACAGCGGCTTGCCGGCCATGGTGGCAGTAGCGCGTGCCATGGTGTTGTACGGCTTGGCCTTTGCGGCGGTGTTCACCTTCATTGGCGTGCCGGATGTGCCGCGCACCGTGGGCATTATCCAACCCATCTTGCTGCTGATGCTGGTAGGTGCGTCGCGTGCAGCTGCGCGGGTGTGGCTAGGTGGCTTGTACCACCAGCAACTGCGCAAGGCAGCTTTGCCGCAGACCCTCATTTACGGTGCGGGCAATGCCGGGCGGCAATTGGCTTCGGCCATGGCTAACAGCCATGAGATTCGCGTGGTGGGCTTTCTAGATGACGACGACCGTCTGCACGGCCACGTGCTCAATGGCCTGCCTATCCACAACCCAGCCGACTTGGCTGAGATTCTGAGCGTCTCGCCCATCACGGATGTCCTGCTGGCACTGCCCAGCGTGTCGCGCCAGCGGCGCAACGACATCCTCAACAACCTCAAACCCCATAAGGTGGCTGTGCGCACCCTGCCGGGTTTGAGCGACATTGCCACCGGTAAGGTGAGCCTGAGCGATGTGCGCGAACTGGACATTGACGACCTGCTGGGTCGCGAGCCGGTCAAACCCAATGGCTTGCTGCTCAACCTCAACACCCACCACAAAACTGTGGTGGTGACTGGGGCTGGGGGCAGCATTGGCAGCGAATTGTGCCGTCAGATCCTCAAAACCAACCCCAAGCAATTGCTGCTGGTGGAAATGAGTGAATTTGCGCTGTACCAAATTCACCAAGAGCTGCAGGGACATGAAGCAGTAGAGATCGTGCCCTTGCTGGCGTCGGTGTGTGACGAGGTGCGCATGCACGAGATCATGGACACTTGGAAACCGCACACGGTGTACCACGCAGCCGCCTACAAGCATGTGCCCTTGGTCGAGCACAACCCGGCTGAGGGTGTGCGCAACAACGTGTGGGGCACGCGCACCTGTGCCGAGGCCGCTGTGCGCAATGGTGTGCGGAACTTTGTGCTGATCAGCACTGACAAGGCGGTGCGCCCGACCAACATCATGGGCGCGACCAAGCGCCTGGCTGAGATGGTGTTGCAAGCCTTAGCCGAGGTGAGTGCCGCAATGGCCGCCCAAGGTGGCAGAGTACCCAGCGCCAAAACCACCTTCAGCATGGTGCGTTTTGGCAATGTGCTGGGCTCCAGCGGTTCGGTGGTGCCGCTGTTTCGTGAGCAGATCAAAAACGGTGGCCCCATCACCCTGACGCATGCCGACATCACCCGCTATTTCATGAGCATTCCCGAGGCGGCGCAGCTGGTCATCCAAGCTGGGGCAATGGGGCAG
>JAQSDS010000117.1 GCA_029946045.1 Rhodoferax sp. | reverse complement strand
GGTGCCGAGCTGCTGGCGCCCACAGCAAACGTCAGGGCGGAACCAAAGGCCCAGCCAAACAGGCGCGTCATGGCACCATCAGGCCCCATCGACATGGAAATCAGCGGTATGCGCAGCTTTTTGCTGGCTTCGCGGGTGGCGCTCAACAGTACCAGCACATCGTCGAGGTCGCGCGGCATCACCGCCACCTTGGCCACGTCGGCACCGAGCTGATCGGCGTTCAGAAACTTGGCCGCCAGGGTTTCCAGACTGGGCGTGTAAGAGAAATTGTGGAACGACAACACCAGTTTGATGCCATTGGCCTTGGCTGCGGTGCGCACCCGCACGATGTTGGCCGCGTCGTTGGCCATTTCGTAGTCGATCAGGTCAATGCTTTTACTCTCGCAGACCGCCGTGTACATGGCAATCACCTGGTCTTCGTTCAGGGTGATTTTTTCACCGCCCTCCATGATGGAGCGGCGGGTGAACAGCACGGGAATGCTGCCAGCGGCCTGCTTGATCGCACGCGCTGCGGCAATGACCGCAGCGGTGTCACCAATGGCATCAAAAAAGTCAACGCGCCACTCCAGCACGTCGGGCTGCTTGGGCAGCACCAGAGCCAGCTCGGCCATCACTTTGTCAAATGTGCGCCCGACCAGCGGCGTGCAGATCAGCGGGAATTTGCCACCAGCGATGGCTTGTCCGTTCAATTCGATAGGTTTGTTGGTTTGCATCGTTAACTCCAATAAGAAAAGCCTGCCAGCACAAAAAGGGCACAGGCCGGCACTTTAACGCGATATGGCCTGCAGATCGGCGCCGTATGGGAGCAGCGCATTCAGCCGGCGCCGGCACTGGCTTTGCTTTGTGGCTGGCGCACCATCATGCGACCGACCCGGGCCGCCGTTCTCGCGTGAAAAACTCACCACGCTGCTGGCGGTGTACAAGTACGGTCCCTCATTCGCGTTGCCGCAATGGATGCGCGTGATCCGTCCAATGGACGCATCAATGCGACATTTGTAAAAATTCAGTAAAAATCATCAATAAGATAAAATCCGGCTACGCAGCAAGAAAGGAAACAACATGCTTGCGCAACGCCCAAAAATACTTGTAATTGACGACGCTGTGTCGAATCAGCAGTTGTTTGCCAGGATGTTCGGCTCGGAGTTCACGGTCGAACTGGCATCGTCTGGCATGGAAGGACTGGCGCTGGCCCTGGCGGCCCCGCCCGACCTGATCTTGCTGGACGTGATGATGCCGGACGTGGATGGCTTTGAGACTTGCCGCAGACTCAAGGCGATGCCACAGCTGCAGCCGATTCCCCTGATGTTCGTTACCGGTAATTCAGATCCGGCCCATGAAACCCAGGGCTTTTCGCTCGGCGCGGTGGACTACATTCAAAAGCCGTTCAGGGTTTCTGTCACCCTGCAACGCATCCGCAATCTGCTCGATCGTGAGACCCTGCGCAAAGAACTGGTGATTGAACGAAACAGGCTGGATGCCTTGGTCAACGCCATTCCAGACCTCTTGTTTGAGGTGGACCGCCAAGGCAGTCACCTTGGCATTTGGACCCGGCAGCACGCGCTGCTAGTGGCTGAGCGTGAGCACCTGATGGGGCGCACCGTCACTGAAATGATGCCGCCTGCTGCGGCATCGGTGTGCATGGCCGCCATTGCCGAGGCCGACCAAACCGAGACCTCGTATGGCAAGCGGATGCAGCTTGACTTCGATGGCATCAACCGGTGGTTCGAGCTGTCTATTGCGAAACAAAAGACCATTGGCCAGCACGCCCCCACCTTTGTCATGGTGTCGCGTGACATCACGGACCGCGTTGAGGCCGAGGAGCGCATTCAGTACCACGCGCTGCACGATCCATTGACCAGCCTGCCTAACCGAGCCCTGCTCTTTGAACTGATCAAAAAAGCGCTGCTGATTACCCGGCGGGAGCAAGGCTTGCTCTGTGTGATTTTTCTGGATCTGGACACCTTCAAGCCGGTGAATGACACTTATGGCCATGCCGTCGGGGATTTGCTGCTCAAGGAGGTAGCGCATCGCCTGCAGAGCGCCATTCGCGATTCGGATACCGTGGCCCGCCTTGGCGGGGATGAATTCGTGATTTTGCTGCCCAAAATCAGGGCCGTGGAAGACGCCATGTTTGTCGCTCAGAAAGTCGGGGCCGCGCTGCGGGCACCTTACTTCATTGACGGCCATCAACTGCAGATATCAGCCAGTTGCGGCCTGTCTCATTTCCCTAAACATGGCGACGACATGGATAGCTTGCTGACACACGCCGACCAAGCCATGTATGCAGCCAAGGCCCAGGGGCGCGACACCGTGGTCATGTACCAAAAGAAGGTCTAGGCCCCGGTCAATCCAGCATGTCAAACCCTTGGGCCTCAACCGACACAAAGGCGCGGGTCAATTCGGCCACCGAGGTATAAAAGCGCGCTTTGGGGTGCTGCTGGATGGCGTCGCACATCGGCCCCACCCAAGGCTGCACATGGGCAGCAAAAAAGGCTTGCTGACGTGTCAGGTTGGCCACCGCCACGTCGTCGCCAGCGATCAGGTAACGCATCACCTCGCACAGGTAGGCCACATGGTCTTCCGTGTCGGACATGGCCTCATCGCGCCCCAGACCCAGGCTGGCTAATTCGGTGCGCAATCGCGCCAGCGGTTTTTCATTGAGGAAACCGCTCAGGTAGTGGGATCCATAGAGGTAGACCTCGGGCTTGCCGACGCCGCCAAACAGGGCGTTGTATTCATCGGCAATGTCGTCGTCACGCAGCTCACGCGCCAGCCCTACCAGGGCGCGCCAGGGCTCCTCGAGAAAACCGCCAGCGGCCGGGGCCTCGGTGGCGGCCAAGCGCAGCTTGGCCAGCAGTTCAGGTGCGGGCGGCGCGTAGTAAAGCTGGGCCAGCAAACCATACAGCTCGCCACGGGCGGTTTCTTCGTCGAGCGCGCTGCTCAAGACAGTTTCTGGCAAAGGCATCATGATTTGAGATCCGAAATTTTGATTTCATTGTCAGCCGAGTAGATGTCGATGACGCGGCAGTCACCACACATTTTCAGGCGCTCCAGCGCCGCGCCCTGGAACATGCTGTGGCCGGAGAGCTTGCCCAACATGCCCTCAATCGCCTTGAGGGTGCCAAAAGGTTTGCCACAACGCACACAAGCATAGGGCTGCATCTCGTTGAGCACGACGTGCTCCTTGCGCTGTGGAGCCAAATTAAGCTGCGGCACCAGCGACAAGGCTTTTTCAGGACAAGTTGTCACGCACAGGCCGCATTGCACGCAATTTTTTTCAATGAAGCGTAATTGTGGTGCCTGGGCGTTGTCGGCCAGCGCACTGGCCGGGCAGGCATTGACGCAGCTCAGACACAAGGTGCAGCTGTCCTTGTTGATGGCCAAGCCGCCCAAGGGTGAACCGCTGGTGGGCAAGGGAATCGGAACCACGCTGGGCTTGGGCGCGTGGTTGATGAGGTGGTCCAGCGCCAGTTCCAGCGTGGCGCGCTTGTCCGCTTGCACGGCAAAACCGGCGTGGCGCGCCGGGGCCTGCGCAGGGGCGGCCTGCAAGTCGCGGTCAAGCGCAGCGAGGTCGCGCGCATCACGCACTTGCAGCAGTTTGACATGTTCGCCGGCGTAACCCAGCCCGGTCAAAATACTTTGCGCCACGGCCATCTGCTCGCGCAGCGCCTGGGCATACTGCGGCGCTTCCTCGTCGGTCAGCAGCAGCCAGACCTGGCTGGCGCCATAGGCCACGGCGGTCAGCCAGAGCTCCAGTCCGGTCGACGCGGTATGCCACAGCGCCACCGGCAAGACCCGCGCCGGCACACCATGGGTGCCGGCTTTTTGGCCTTTTTCGAGTTGCGCTGCACGGCCCAGGTCAGCCAACAAGCCCGCACCCTTGCCCTGGCTGTGCAGCAGCAGCGCGGCGTCCTTGCCACCGCTGCGCTGGTAGCTCGACAGCAGTGTTTTAAGCTTGACCCCCTGGTCACTGGCGCGCGGGTAGGCAAAGCTCATGGCGCCGGTCGGGCACACTGTGCTGCAGGTGCCGCAGCCCACGCACAGGTTAGGGTTGACCTTGATTTGCTGACGCTTGTAATCGCTGCTGATGGCGCTGGCCGAACACACGTCGATGCAGGCCGTGCAGCCCAGCTTGTCGTTGCGGCTGTGGGCGCAGAGCTTTTGCTTGTAGTTGAAGAACTTCGGCTTCTCAAACTCACCCACCAGCTCGCGCCAGGCCAGCAAGGCTTTGAGGTCGCGTCCGTCCCAGTGCAAATAGCCCTGCGGCTTGGCGTGCTGACTGAATGCGGGCGTTGCGCGCAGGTCCAGCACCAGGTCAAAACTGTCGACGTGGTTTTGCGGCGTGCGCTTGAAGTCGATGGCACCGGCCACCTTGCACACCTTGACACAGGCGCGATTGGCGTCGCAGGCCTGCAGGTCAATCTGATAATCCAGGCCAATGGCATCTTCGGGGCAGGCGGCCAGGCAGGCGTTGCAGCGGGTGCACAGGTCGAGGTCGATCGGGTTGTTTTGCTGCCAGTTCAACTCGAATGCGCCGAGCCAGCCCGTGAGCGACTGGATCTGGCCACCGAGCACCGGATAACGCCGCTCTTGCGCTCCACCCAAATCACCGGCACCTTGCGTGAACAGTGTCACATCCAGCGCGTCGCCCAGCCAGCCGGCCGCTTGCTCGGCCGCGCCCAGTTCACCCATCACCAGGGCCCGCCCTGCACTCTTGTACGTGACGGTAGCCACAGGCTCGGGCGCAGGCAAATGCGCGACCGCCAGCAGGGCAGCAATTTTGGGGTTGGCGTGTGCCGCGTCACGGCTCCAGCCACCGGTTTCGCGGATGTTGACGAACTTGATGGGGGTGCTCAATTTACCCTGTTCGACCAGCTCGGTGAAAAGGCGACTTTCCTGGGTGCAGGCCACGACCAGTTCATCGCCCTTGGCCGCAGCCTGGAGAAACTCAGCGGCCTGGCGGCGGCACAGGCTGGAATGCAGGGTCAGCGGCTCGTTCAGGCTCGCGCTCAGGGCCCGCGGGTCGAGCGGCATAGTCTGGTTGCAGTCGCAGATCAGAGTGGTCATGGGGTGGGTCCAGGTTGGGAGTCGATCCCGGCGCGGCGGGTTCAGAAATGACAGGAGCGGCCGCCTGATCTGCCAGCGCAGGCTCTTCTTCGTCAAATAGCTTGAGAAACTTGGCGCTCACCATCTGGCGCAGCATGGCTGCGGGCAGGGGACTGGGCACGCTGTAGTCGTCGATGTAGATGTCCAGGCCGTCCATCACCTTGTAGTGGGGGTCGGTAAAAAGCTTTTTCATGGCGGCGTTGCGCACCTCGGGGGCCACATCACGCGCGACAAAAGGGGCAAAACTGCTGTCCGCTTGCAAGGCCTGCACGTCGGCCAGCGTCGGGGCTGGGGCTTTTTCAGCGGCCGCGGGCGGCTGGGTGGCGGCAACAGCCGGTGCACTTGCCGACGCTGAAGGCGAGACCGATGGGCCCGGCTCGCTGTGCTTGGGCGCAGCGGGCTCCAACACCACCTTGCCCTCGCGCAGCGCCTGTTTGCGCTGCGACCAGCGGCCCAGAAAGCCGTCAGCCACGTCCACCGCCCTGGCCATTGCCAAAGACTTTGTCCGTGCTGATGGAGGCCGGGTTGCCAAAACGGTCGGTGAGCGACTTGAAGCTCTCAGGCCGTTTGCGCCG
>JAQSDS010000116.1 GCA_029946045.1 Rhodoferax sp. | reverse complement strand
CGGTTTCGCAATACCTGGTCCATGCCCGAGTGTTCGCCGGGCCGGGCCGCCATGTTTGTCGGTCGGTTTCCGCTGCGCACCAATATTTACGCTGCGCTGGGGCCTTACGACCTGGCGAACTCGCAGGTCTCGAACGACGAGATGACCACGCCCAAGTTGCTCAGGCAGGCGAATTACGAGAGCGCCATGTTTGGCAAATTTCATCTGGCCGGACCTGACAACAACCCGGACGGCAACAGCACCCCGATCCAATTGGGTTGGGATTACTTCTATGGCTGGATCCGGGGCGGCCCGGCCTCGATCGATACCACGGCCGGTGGTGTGGCCGACTCAGGCACCTATGCATGCGGCTTCGTGCCTGGCGCGGCGGCTGGTGGTGCCGATTTTGGCGCTTGCTACCAAGCTGACGGCGCATGCAACAACCTGACAACTGTTTCAGTTGGTGGAGATGCACCAGGAAAACAGTGCCTGACCCAGGGCGGCATTTTCAAGCCGGCGAGCAGCTGCCAGCCCCAGCTCCCTGCCGGACTCAATTTCACCAAGGCCAACGCCTACTATGTCTCGCCGCTGGTCATCGCCAGCGCGGGCGCCATCGAAACACCACCCAACTCTGATCCGCGCAGCCGCGGCTACCGCACCACGCTCGAAACCGATGCGGCCATCCGCTGGATCAAGAGCCGAGACGCTGGCAAGCCGTGGATGGCGACGGTGAGCTACAGCGCGGCGCACACGCCCTACCAGCAGGCGCCGGGCGAGCTGGTGCGGCGGGCTCCAGGCGACCAGCTGAGCTGCACCGACTTTGCCCAACAGCGCATTTTGTCGAACAAGATGACCGAGGCTGTTGACCATGAATTCGGTCGTCTGCTGGTCGACACCGGGCTGGCCAGCCGCAACACCGATGGCACGCTTGCCTATGACCCCAAGGCCAAGAACACGGTGATCGTGATAGTTGGTGATAACGGCACATTTGCCAACGCTGTAAAAGAACCCTTTGACATCAGCCGCGCCAAGGCAACTGCCTACCAGACCGGGGTCTGGGTACCCATGATTGTGGCGGGCAAGGGCGTCGCCAACCCGGGGCGCGACGTCGAGCACATGACCAACATGGTGGACGTTTTCAGGTTGTTTGGCGAGATTGCCGGCATCGATGTGGCGGCGTCTGTGCCCCGCACGTTGGACGCCGCCCCGCTGATGCCCTACCTGACACAAGCCAGCCAGGCAAGCATCCGCACGGTGAATTTCACACAGGGGGGCTACAACCTCCAGGCCAATGGCGCGCGCAATGGCGCCTGTGTGGTCAAGACCATCATTGGCGGCAAGACCGTGGCCTCCATTTGTACCCAAAGTGTGTTTGACAAAGGCCCGTGTGAAGATAATGCCGGTGTCTGGTGGGGGCCGGGCTATACCGATGCTTCAGTGATCGTCACCGGCCACCCACAAAACGAAGGCTACCGCAGTTGCTGGCAAGTCAACCAGTCCGAGCACAAGGCTGGCTTGCCTCTGACGCCGGTCGCACCCGAAATCACCATGGCCGTGCGCAACGACCAATACAAGCTGGTGCGCAACACCGTCCAGACCTACCACCCGGCCACGGACACCGGAGGGCCGGTCACCACGGAGGAGTTCTACCAGGTCAACCAGCGCGTGCCAACGCCGCTGATCGACACCGCTGACCTGGACCTGTTGCCGTCCCAAGCGACCTGGACCAGTGCGGTGCGAGGCGCATACAGCGGGCTGACTGCGCAGCTCGAAACCATTCTGGCCTCGCAGCCCGCCTGCCCCGGCGATGGCAACATCGACAACCAGGTCGACGCCACTGACCTGAGCCTGTGGGCCCAACTCAGCCGGTCGTGGGGACTGTCGAGCCTGTTTGACTTCAACTTTGACGGCAAAACGGACGGCGCCGACCAGGCGTTCATTTCCCAAAACACGGGCCAGTGCCCGCGCGCCAGTGCGGTTTACTGAGGTGGCCGTGCTGCCAAGGACCATCAACAAGCGTCGTTTTTTGCTGCGCGCCACGGCGGGCTTGGCGTTGGTCGGCCTGGGTGCCGGCGCTGCTGTTTATCTGGATCAATTTTTCAGCACTGCCGGGCGCAGCCACCAAATTGTCATGAGTGACGGCACCAACGCGCCCATGGGCATGGCCCTGGTGCCCGCCGGAAAATTCCTGATGGGAAGTGACCACCAACTGGCGCAAGCCAATGAGCGGCCCACCCACCAGGTCCGTCTCGCTAGTTTCTGGATGGATGTGACGCACGTCACCAACGACCAGTTTGCCCAGTTCGTGGCGGTAACCAACTACGTCACCACGGCGGAAAGGAAGCCAGACTGGGAAACGATACGTGTCCAGTTGCCGCCGGGCACGCCGCGACCCGATGATGCGCTACTGCTGGCCGGTGCCATGGTGTTCACCGGTACGGCCAGCGAGGTGCGACTGGACGATTACGGGCAGTGGTGGACTTACATGGCGGCGGCGGACTGGCGCCACCCGCAGGGTCCGCACAGCTCGATCGAGGGCAAGGGCGACCACCCGGTGGTTCAGGTCAGCCATGAAGATGCCATGGCCTATGCCCAATGGGCGGGCAAACGGCTGCCCACCGAGGCCGAGTGGGAATACGCCGCACGCGGTGGCCTTGAGCAGGCCACCTACGCCTGGGGCGACCAGTTGGAAAAGGACGGCCGCTTGCAGGCCAACATCTGGGATGTCAGGAGACAGCCGTTCCCCGTGGTCAAACCTAGGGCGGGCGGCGCGGCGGGCACCACGCCTGCGGGTTCATTTCCGGCGAACGGGTATGGCCTCTCCGACATGACGGGCAACGCCTGGCAGTGGGTGGCCGACTGGTACCGCTCTGATTATTTTCAGTTGCAGGCCAAGGCCGCCCAAGGCAACACCCTTGCCAACCCGCGGGGGCCCACGGGCTCTTTTGACCCGCTGGACCGGGGCGCACCCGTCAATGCGCCCAAGAAGGTCATTCGTGGCGGTTCCTTCCTGTGCAACGAAGATTACTGCCAGTCCTACCGGCCCAGTGCGCGCCGCGGCGCTGACCCGTTCAGCCCAATGTCACACCTAGGCTTTCGCCTGGTGAAGGACGCGTCTTCAGGAGATTAACGGGTAAATACCTGAGACCACGATGCAATACATCGGGTTGGTACCGCCAGACGCGGTGAACGGCGGGGCCAACAACGGGATACCAAACGTGGTGTTGCCGTTGCCACCATAGTTGTTCCGCAGTATTGAATAAAGGTTTGTGTTGCCAGTAACCGGGAGCACCCGACCGTCGCAAGGTAAGGTGCCCACCGGCGCATAACCGCAAGTCACCAGAATGATCTCGCCAATAAATAGATTCAGCATGAGGGAGGCTCCTGGTGTTGTCAGCGAACCGCTGGGCTTGGGTAGCCTGCGTTTGCCACAATGTAGTAACGGGGGGCACCACCGTAAGAATAGGCGTTTTGCAGGCTGGGCAGATTGGGAATTGCGAACTTCAATCCGTCGCTGCTCTCGGGGACGGGCATCCGTTCTCTGAGCAAGTTGTACAACATCAAGTAGGTGCTGATGTTGTAAAAGCTGCCGTCGCAAGCCAGCAGGTAAGGCACCCCCTGAAAGTCCAGGTTGGTCGGCCTGAATGGACCGCTGATCAGAATGATTTGACCTAAGTAGTAGTCCATGTCAGGGGCGGGTTGGAAAAATTCCGTTGAAACAAATATACCAAGCGGTATTCGGTGTCGGCTGCGCCAGCTTGGGCACGGCAAACATGTACTTGCTGCCCGATACGTATCCACCAAAGTTGAAACCAATGGCGGACCACAGCAGCGAGAAGGTGGGGTTCATGCCGTCATAGAACGCCCCGTCACAGGGCAGGAAGTTGCTGGTGGGGCTGCCACAGCCGCCATAGCTTGCCGCCAGGAGCACGATCTGGGAGACCATGATGTCGTTGGTACTTGCTACACAAGTCATAGTTGAAAATGCTTCATGAAGTTGATGGGAGCCGCATCGGTGAGCATGGCCTGACGCCGTCGGTGTTAAAGCAAATGCGGATAAGGCCTGTGCACGGCACCCGCCGACGTATCAAAAGAGGCGTGGACGTGCAAAATACCATCCGTGCGCAGCGCCAGCATGAGGGGCTTGGCGGGCTCACCGGCGGCGTGAGCCACTCGGCGACTGGCCACGAAGCTGCCGTTGAATTCGAAGTGGTGCAGGGCTGCCATGACCGGATCCGCCAGCGTGACCCATCCCTGGCTGTCGATGGCGATCGAGGTCGGCATGGCCATCTGTCCGGGTTGTGTGCCACGTCCACCATAACGGCCGACTTCCCGGCCCGACAGATCAAGAATTACCACCTGGGACGAGGACTCCAGAACATGCAGCCGGCCGGCCGGGTCAAAAGCCAGCGCGTAGGGCGCCACCAGGCCGGCGTCCTGGGCCAGTGTGCGCACGGTCTGGCTGGTGATGTCAAAGGCCCGGATCAGGCCCAGGTTTCGGTCGGGGACGTAGACCAGGCCATCGGGCCCGGGGGCGGGAATGCCGGGGTAGCGCAAGGGGTGAAGCAGGGCGTCGCGGCCTCCCAGCGTGCGCAGCAACTGGCCGTTGGCGTCGAGCACCACCACGCGCTGCCTGGCGCTCTCCAGGACAAAGCGCCGCGTTTCGGTGGCGATCACGGCCCAAGGCGTCAGCAGCACAGCGTCCTGCCCGAAATCCCCACCATATTGCCAGCCTTTGCGTGTCGCTGAGTCGGCTTGGACGACCAGATTGTCATTGGGCAAAGCTTCGATCACCGTGCCAAGCGAACTGAATGCCAGGCGCCTCGTGTCGACAGCAACCTTGGGCAACTCAGACGCCGAGTCGATGCCACCGCAGCCGGCGACTCCGGTTGCCACAAGCGGTACCGAGGCAAGGGTCCGGAGGAATTGGCGGCGCGAGGGCAAGGTGTTCATTGTTCTGGTGGGTGGTCTGTCTTGAAGACGAGAGGGGTCGGCTGCAGGAAAGGGTTCGGTCTCAGTCGTCAACGCCATCGTTGTAACGACATCAGCAATTCAGGAGCTCAATCTGATGGCGCCCAGTTTATGAGTCAGTTCTGAGTCGGGCAACCGAAGAGGTGTTACAGCCTTGGTGAAGATATTTCAAATGTTACGGATCCAGCTTGACCCATTTGACAGGGTTGGCAAGTCGGAGGCCGTGCTTCATACAATGGCGCCATGAATTTTCTAGACATGTTGCGCAATGCCGAGCGTCAAAACGGCTCCATGCTGTGCGTCGGGCTGGACCCCGAGCCCGCTAAATTTCCTGCCAGCCTGAAGGGCGACGCCAGCAAAATTTACGATTTTTGTGCTGCCATGGTGGATGCCACGGCGGACCTGGTGAGTGCCTTCAAGCCGCAAATCGCCTACTTTGCGGCGCATCGCGCCGAAGACCAGTTGGAGCGATTGATGGCGCACATGCGCCGAGTGGCACCGGGCGTGCCCGTCATTCTGGACGCCAAGCGAGGCGACATTGGCAGCACCGCTGAACAGTACGCCAAAGAGGCCTTTGAGCGTTATGGTGCCGACGCGGTCACGCTGTCGCCCTTCATGGGCTTTGACTCGGTCCAGCCCTACCTCAAGTACCACGGCAAGGGGGCTTTTTTGCTGTGTCGCACTTCCAACCCGGGGGGGGATGATTTTCAGAACCAGCGCTTGGCCAGTGTG
>JAQSDS010000115.1 GCA_029946045.1 Rhodoferax sp. | reverse complement strand
GCGGTCATTCTCAAAATCAGTGAAGCATCCATCTGGAACTGGCAATACGGGCGCAAAGCGCCTCCTGTTGGCTTTCCACCCCCGGTAAAAATCGGCGCCTCGGTTCGTTGGCGCTCATCGGACATCCAGGCATTTATTGTGAGTTTGCCGGTCACGACCACTGGCCGTATCCCAATGCCTGGGCTGGTACAGGCAACGTCGAACGTGGTCGTTCTGGATAAACCGGTGCGTGGCCGTGGCAGGCCCCGCAAAATGCCGACGCGCGCGTTGGGTTGATGGGTTGAGATTGCCGTGGCAACACCAGCCCCCAGCACCAGTTCAAAGAACAGGACTTTCGAGGAGAACCTGTTACTGGTTAAAGCACGGGGGCAGCAAGCTGCGGCAGTCCAACCGATTGGCGCGGCGAAGCCTTTAGATGTACAACTGCCACTGTGGGCTGAGGTCTGCCGGGGCGTACCGAACAGCGTCCTGCGATCTGCACTTTTTGGCGTGGTACGACGGGGGCCCCGGTCATTCCAGCAGCGCGTGCAAAAAGCCAGCGTCGAAGGGATCAAGATCATTCACACCGGACCACAACTGGATCAAGCGGATCTGGATGTCTGGGAACAGGCGCTGCAGCTGGCCAGAACAGGTGGGCTTGGGTGCCGGATTCAATTCACTGCCTCGCAATTCTTGAAGTGCATTGGCCGCAGCAATGGCAAAAGTCAGCATGAGTGGCTCAAGGGTGCGTTTGCACGGCTTGCCTCCAGCGTGGTGGAAATCAAAGATGCGCATCGGGCGTATTTCGGCCCCATCCTGCACCATGGTGGCCGGGATGATCAGAGTGGTCGCTACGTCATCGAAATGAATCCAAAAATTGTTGAACTTTACGGGCTGGACGGCTGGTCAAGTGTGGAATTTGGCCAGCGGATGGCGCTCAAGAAGCAGCCGCTTGCGCAGTGGCTGCATGGGTATTACAGCTCCCATGCCAAGCCCTTCCCCGTCAAAATTGAAACCCTGCATCGTCTCTGTGGCAGTCAAAATTCAGCCATTAAGGGATTCAAGCAAGAGCTGAAGTCAGCCCTGGGGAAACTGGAAAAAATCACCCACTGGACCTGGCGAATCGACGACTCAGATCTGGTGCATCTGTCAAAAGTGCCGACTTCGAGTCAATCAAGGCACCTGTTAAATCAGGCCTGTATCAAGGCCAGAAAACGTGACCAAGTGACGTAGAAGCTTTGATTTAACTATCCACTAGGTTACACTTAATGCAACTTTTCGTTGACTTATATGCAACCTATCCGGCAATTGATGAATGCAATCAGCCAGCTGGCCAGCCCGCAGGTTTGCTTGTTCACGCCGGCTGATTTGCGCGCACTCCTGCCGGAACACTCAGATACCGCGTTCAAAACATTGCTGAGCCGCGCTGCGCGCGAGGGGCATCTCACCAGGATCTGTCGGGGCTTGTACTTGTTTGACAAGGCAAACCCTGATCGTGGTCTCATCCTGCACCACGCAGCAGGCAAACTGCGCCCGTCGGGTCTGAACTACCTGAGCCTTGAAACCGTACTCAGTGACGCGGGGGTTATTTCGCAGATCCCCATGAATCGCATCACGCTCATGTCATCGGGGCGCTCCAGCATCATCGATTGCGGGCCTTGGGGCAGTATTGAATTTGTTCGAACCCATCAGCAGGCCAATGAATTGGTGGGCCAACTGCAGTACGACCCGCAGAGCCGGCTTTGGCGAGCCAATGTTTCCCAAGCCTTAAGGGATATGCGGGCAACGCACCGCAACCTGGATTTAATTGACTGGAGTGTGGCCGATGAGCTTGTTTGATGTACTGGTCGATGAGGCGCTTAAAAACAAGCAAGAGCTGACGCCCTTGCGGGTGGTCGTGGAGAAGGAACTCCTGCACCATGACATTTTGCGCGTGCTCAGTGGCGCTGGCCTGCTGACCCAACTCACCTTTATTGGTGGAACGTGCCTGCGTGCCTGCTACGGATCGAGTCGTTTGAGCGAAGATTTGGACTTCACAGGCGGGGCTGACTTCACCCGCGCTCAACTCGCCGACATGGCCGACGTCCTGGTTCAAAGTCTCAAGGTCAAGTACGGTTTGGACATCACCGTTGCTGAGCCCGTGCGCGACGTTGGCAATGTGGACACCTGGAAGCTCAAGGTCCAAACACGACCTGGGCGAAAAGACATTCCGGCGCAACGCATCAATATTGATGTCTGCGCCATTCCCAGCTACCAGCCGCGTCCCATGGTCTTGCTCAACCCGTACGGAGTGGAAATGGGCACCAGTGGGCTGATTCTGCAAGCTCAGTCACGCGAAGAAATATTCGCAGACAAATTGGTAGCCTTTGCGCTACGCCCCAACAGGCTTAAAAATCGGGACTTGTGGGACATCGCCTGGCTACATCAGCTACAGGTCAAACCGGCTTTTGAATTGATCAAAAACAAACTCCATGACCACCATACTGAGGCGCAAGCCTATTTGGATGCGTTTTCCAAGCGTGCAGCGTCTCTGAAAAATGATCCTGCCATTGCGAAAGAATTTCGCAACGAGATGAGCCGTTTTCTACCCAACAACATTGTCAAAGACACCGTGCTCTCGGAGAGTTTTTGGCAATACTTGAGCAATCTACTGGATGATTACCGCCAGCAATTGCATCAGGTCTTGACGGGTACGACATCACCGGCACCATTCAAGATGTGAAGCCTTTGGCTAAGCCTGCGCAGCTGCATGGCTTGGCGTGGCCCTGGCATACAGAACCTATGTGATGCCGTGCCAGTTGTTTCAGGAGTAGTATTCATTGAATCTGGATGCCAGTGGCGTGTGCCACTGCGACGATGGACCGGGAGTCATTGGGTTGCTCTATGACCAAATCGATTTGGCGCTCACCCAGCAGGCGTTCAAGCAAAGTCAACATGTGAATTTTTTTGGGAAAGAGTTGGTCGGCCACAGCGGGGGCCGGACGCACCAAAAGGTCGATATTGCCCCCTTTTTTGGCATCGTCCACGCGCGACCCAAACAGCCACACCGCCGCTTCGTCCCCAAAGGAAGTTTTGGCAGCGTAACGGATGGCCTGGATTTGATCGGTGTTTAGACGCATATTGAGCCCAAGGGAAGAAACATGGGCGACGGCACCGGCGTTTTGTCGCCTTCGAGCAAAGCAAACCCCAACTTTTGATAGAAGTCGACGGCGAGCGGATCTGCATCGAGGTACATCCCAAAACTACCAATCTGTTTTGCCACGGACAATGTGAGGGTCAACGCGTGCTTCATCAATTTTGAACCGAGCTTCTGCCCCTTGTATCGCTTGTCTACGCCGAGCATGATGAGCCGGGAGCACGGAATCTTGCGAGGAAGGGAACCAAGTTGCATGGATGACAGCAGTGACACATCAATCATGTGTTGGGCGATGGTGAAAAAACCAACGAAGCGATCGCCTTGATCGGCATCTGTGAGGACGTAGGCCACACTTAAGCTTTTCTTGACCTGCGGCTTCAGGCTGTTATGAACGAACGAGTTGATGAGCGCGTGCTCGCAGTCGAATTGTTTTTGCCCCGTGTAGGTCAGTGCTGGGTCATAAAGTGAAAGTTCGACGTTCATGCCTTGCGCACAGGAAGGTCGGGCAAGGCCATCAAGTCCTTCATGGCTTTGGTAGGCTGCTTCTGGGCGTGAAGCAATTGCACAAGGGCCAATTGACCCTGCTTTGCAAGAGCGATGTTGGCGTGCTCATTGAGCACCTTGCGTGCTTTTTCGATGGCAGGCCCGAGCACAAAAGATGTCAGGTCCAAACCATCCAGTGCAGCAGCCTGGCCAAGCAATTCCTTCATTTCACTGGTCGTCTTGAGCTCCATACGGGCTTGGCGAAGATTGAGTGTTGCAGCTTCCATGAGCCATCTCCTATTGCTGATTTGATCAGAAGATTATACGGCTGATAACCGTATCAATAAATCACATTGCGCCAAGCGTTCTTACTGACCTGTCACGCTCAATAGCTATCCCATAAACGGGCAGCGTCAAACTGACCACGTTCACGAAGCCAGGCAGACGGCCAGGTGCGAGCATCCAGCTTTTGCAGATGCCTGACACGCGCCAGATCTTCCCGTCCACTGGCGCCCACAAATGCCATTTCAGGTGCCGTCAAACCCAATTCAAACACGCGCGATCCGTCCGGGTGCAGGTGGTAATACTGACGTTTTGGAATGGCGTTGCTGACGATCTGGATCTGCCGTCGGTTGAGCCCAATCGATTGGTACAGACCGGATAGCGCGTCGGTTTGCGCTTGCGGGTTGGCCAACAGGATTTTGGAGGGACAGGATTCAAAAATCACGTCGGCAATGCCACTGTGCGCCAAATCGCTCAGGGACTGGGTTGCAAAAATCACCGCCACAT
Source organism: Rhodoferax sp. (assembly GCA_029946045.1). Classification (GTDB taxonomy): domain Bacteria; phylum Pseudomonadota; class Gammaproteobacteria; order Burkholderiales; family Burkholderiaceae_C; genus Rhodoferax. The sequence continues at coordinate 1,296 of JAQSDS010000115.1, read as the reverse complement.
TGGACTTGCGCAGCACCTTCAACCATTCCCGGATCTTGGCCCTGAATGTCGGGTGACCCAACATGATCCAGGCTTCGTCCAGCACCAACAAGGTGGGCTGACCTTGAAAGCGTTGCTCAAGCCTGTGAAACAGGTAAGCCAGCACCGGCAGGACAATTTTTTCACCACGCGCCATCAGGTGTTCCAGCTCGAAGACCTGGAAGATGTCCGCCTGCAAGCCATCACTTTCAGCATCCAGCAGCCGCCCAGCCGACCCACGCAGTGAGTAATACTCCAAGGCTTCACGCAAACGGTTGTCCTGCAAGGTCAGCAAAAAATTGGACAGCGTGCGTTGCTCGGCACAGTCCGTGGACCCCGCCAGCTGGTTGACAGCACGAAAAAGTTCTTTGCGCAATTCCGGCGACATGGCCACACCTTGCAGCTCCGCCATGCTTTCCAGCCATTCGGCCGCCCAGCTGCGCTCCGCGTCAAAGTCAATGCGACCCAAGGGACAAAATGAAATACTGTCTGATTCGCCCGCAATGTCGGAATGCTCGCCACCGGCCGCCGCCACCAAGGGAAACATGGCATAACCCTTGTCAAAGACAAAGGCTTGCGCGCCCGGATACCGGAAATGCTGTGCCACCAGCGTCGCCAGCAAGGTGGATTTGCCTGAGCCCGTCGGGCCAATGATGGCCGTGTGGCCCAAATCGCCAGCGTGCAGGCAAAGACGGTAAGGTGTTGCGCCATCGGTTTTGGCTTGCAGCAGCGGTGCTGAATGCTCCGGATAAAAGGGGCATGGATGGGCGCTTGGCCCAGCCCAGATCGCTGTCAGTGGCAGCAAGTGCGCCAGGTTCAAGGTGTTGACCAGTGGGCGGCGCACATTGGCAAACATATTGCCGGGCATGCTGCCCAAATAGGCTTCCACCGCATTAACGGACTCCACACGCGCAGAAAACCCGGCGTTGGCAATCATCTTGGTCACATACTGCGCAGCATCACGCAATTGCTGGGGGTTCGCACCAGAGAGCAAAATGACGCTGGTGTAGTAGCCAAATCTCACCAGGCCGCTGCTGGCCTCCGCCATGGCCGCTACCGCATCGGCTGCCATATCGTCAGCATCGGCATTCACGTGGGTGACGCCACCCCCTTGGCTTGAGCGCATCAAATTCATCAATGACAGCCGCTTTTGCGCCCACTTGGAGCGGTACCTGCCAAGCGTCTTGTCCGCTTCACGTGCCGCCATAAAAATGAAACGGTTCGACCAGCGGTACTCCACTGGCAAGCGTGACAAAAAGTCCAGGATGCCGGGGAAGC
>JAQSDS010000114.1:1611-5683 GCA_029946045.1 Rhodoferax sp. | reverse complement strand
CGGTGCAGCTACATCCGCAAGACATGGCGCAGCGCGGGCTCCAGGACGGCGACCTGGTCCACCTCACCAGTGCGCGTGGCTCGGTGCTGGTGCCGGTCCAGGCCAGCCGCGAGGTCGGCTTGAACCAGGCTTTCATGGCGATGCACTGGGGTGAGGAATTTCTGAGCGGGCAAAGCGCCCAGGGCGAACGGCTGGCGGGCGTCAATGCGCTGACCAGCGGTGTCTTTTGCCCCGACTCCAGGCAACCCGAGTTCAAACATACCCCGGTCAAAGTCCTCAAGGCCGACATGCCCTGGCATCTGCTGGCGGTGGCCTGGTTGGCGGATGCGCAGGCGATTGCGGCCCGGCTTGCACTGCAGGGCATGATGACGCAATTTGACTTTGCCACCTGTGTCCCGTTTTCCTGCGCCGCCAGCAAAGGTCGGGGCGAACGCAGCGGCGTGCTGTTTCGCGCCGCGAGCCATGCCGCGCCAGACGCTGGCGTACTGACCCGGATCGAGCAATTGCTGCAACTCCAGGGCCCGGATGTGCTGCGCTATTCAGACCATAAGCGCGGACAGCGCCGTGCGGCCCGCCTCGTCGAGTCAGACACACAAACCGAGCTGGAGGGCTTTTTGCTGGCAGGCGACACCAGCGCCCAAAGCTGGATCACCACCCTGCTCAAGGAATCCCTGCCGGCCCGTGCCTATGGCCGGGCGCTGTTGATCCCTGGCGCCACCCCACCGGTGCCGGTGGTGTCGCGCGGGCAGCAGGTCTGCGCCTGCTTCAATGTGACCGATCTCGCCATTGCCGAGCATCTGGCACAAAATACTTTGGTGCCAGCGGAGCGTTTGGCGTCACTGCAAGCCAGTCTGAAATGCGGCACCAACTGCGGCTCTTGCTTGCCGCAATTGCAGCGCATGATGGCCAACACAGTCTGAGCGTTGCCACGCTGACGAAACCTCGGCTTGAGTTGCAGGTCAGCTGAAATCGCCAGCATTGCGGGCACAGTAATGGGGTCAGGTTCGAGTGGTCTGGCGGCTATTTGGGGCCCTGTATTGACATCCCAGCCGGCTTCCAAATACACTACATTTAGGGAATTGAATAGGTAAAAACACTAGGTATAGCGTTTTTATTTTTTTATTTAATTTGCCGTTTTTGTTTTTAATCAACGAAACTGCAAGTTCAGCCCGCTACCATGGCGACTCGTTTTTCAGGAAAGAACTCATGTCACAGCACACCACCGCCTCCACTTTGACCAGCTTGCAGGTCCAGCCCATCAGCATCGAAGTGCTGATCGAAAAATACAGCAAAGGCACCGAGAAAAGCATTTCCGATGTCAACCGACGCGTGGCGCGCGCACTGGCCAAAGTCGAGGCACCAGATCAACAAGCCCAATGGGAAGTCCGATTTCTGGAGGCACTCGAAGCCGGGTTCTTGCCAGCCGGACGCATCCAGTCAGCCGCAGGCACCGACCTGGCGGCCACACTGATCAACTGCTTTGTGCAACCTGTGGGCGACTCGATTGCCCACGTCGAAGACGGACACCCCGGCATTTACACGGCGCTGACCGAGGCCGCTGAAACCATGCGCCGTGGTGGCGGTGTGGGTTACGACTTTTCGCGCATCCGCCCGCGCGGCGCCTGGGTTGGCAGCACCCAAAGCAGTGCTTCCGGGCCGGTGAGCTACATGCGCGTGTTTGACCGCTCGTGTGAAACAGTCGAATCGGCTGGTGCCCGGCGCGGCGCCCAAATGGGCGTGCTGCGCTGCGACCACCCGGACATCGAGGAATTTATCCATGCCAAGGACCAGGGTGACCTGAAAAACTTCAACATCTCGGTCGGCGTTTCTGACGAATTCATGAACGCCGTGCAGGCCGATGGCGATTTCTGCCTGGTACACAAGGCCGAACCTGGCGCCGGACAAAAAGAGGCCGGTTCCTTCCATGACGAAGACAAGGGTGTCTGGGTCTACCGCAAGCTCAAGGCCCGCGTTCTGTGGGACCAGATCATGCGCTCCACCTACGACCACGCCGAACCCGGCGTCTTGTTTCTGGACCAGATGAACCGCGACAACAACCTGTCGTATTGCGAAACCATTGCCAGTACCAACCCCTGTGCCGAGCAACCGCTGCCCCCTTACGGCTGCTGCTGCCTGGGCTCGATCGACCTGACCCGCTTTATCACGGAGCCGTTTACCGAAGCGGCCAACTTTGACCGCGCCGCTTTCGCCGAGGTCGCCCGCGTGGCTGTGCGCATGCTCGACAACGTGCTTGACGCCACGGTCTGGCCGCTGCCGCAACAGCAGCAAGAAGCTGCTTCCAAGCGCCGTGTCGGCCTGGGCTTTACCGGACTGGGCGATGCGCTGGTGATGCTCAATTTGCGCTACGACACCCAGGGGGCACGCGACATGGCGCGGCATATCTCCGAACTCATGCGTGACACCGCCTACCAGGCCTCCAACGACTTGGCACAAGAGCGCGGTGCGTTTCCGCTGTTTAATGCCGACCTCTACCTGAGCGGCCAGAACTTTGCGTCGCGCTTGCCTGCCGATCTGAAAAAGCGCATTCACAAGCACGGCCTGCGCAACTCACACCTGCTGTCAATTGCGCCTACCGGCACCATCAGCCTGGCCTTTGCCGACAATGCCAGCAACGGCATTGAACCCGCCTTCAGCTGGACTTACAACCGCAAAAAACGCATGCCCGACGGCGGCTTCAAGGAATACGCCGTGGAAGACCACGCCTGGCGCCTGTACCGCCACCTGTTCGGCGCCGATGCGCCCCTGACAGATGCTTTTGTCACGGCACTGGAAATGAGCGCCCAGGCCCACGAAGAAATGGTGGCTGCTGTGGCCCCCTTCATTGACACGGCCATTTCCAAAACGGTCAATGTGCCTGCTGACTACCCTTATGCCGACTTTCAAGGCTTGTATACCCAAGCCTGGCAGTCGGGGCTGAAGGGCCTGGCCACCTACCGTCCCAATTCGGTGCTGGGCTCGGTGTTGAGCGTGACGCCCTCAAGCGCCGCGACCAGCAGTGCCAAGCCCTTGCAGATTGACGGCGCCAACCAGCGCCTGTTGCTGGACCGTTTGCCGGCGCCTGTGCTCTCGTCCCTGCGCTGGCCCGGTCGCCCGGACCTGCCGGGCGGCAACCCGGCCTGGACCTTCATGGTGCACCACCCGTTTGGCGACTTTGCCCTGTTTATTGGCGAGCTGTCGCTGCAGGAAGGCGGCGCACCGCAGCCCTTTGAAGTGTGGGTCAATGGTGCCGAGCAGCCACGCGGCCTGGGTGCCCTGGCCAAAACCCTGTCGATGGACTTGCGCGCCAACGACCCCGCCTGGTTACAACTCAAACTCGACGCCCTGGCCACCGTCAGCGAAGAGCATTCGTTTGAGATGCCGTTCCCGCCCCACGGCGAAAAACGTCTTTTCCCCGGCGTGGTCGCCGCCACAGCAGCAGTGATTCGCTGGCGTTGTGAGCAGATCGCCGCCCAATCTGCTCAAAAAACAGCAAAACAAGCACCTCTGCCGACCCCGGTGATGGATGCCATGTTCAGCCGTAACGAACCTATCACAGGCCCATCCGGCACGCTGGCCTGGGCCGTCGACGTCGACAACCCGGCCACCAGCGAAGCCTTTACCGTGACCCTCAAGGAGGTCAACCTGGCCGGCCCTGACGGCAACATGGTGACACGGCCCTGCGCAGTGGGTTTCAGCGGCAACTACCCCAAGGCCATGGACGGCCTGGCGCGCCTGTTGTCGCTCGACATGCGGGTGATTGACCCAGCCTGGATTGGCATGAAGCTGCGCAAGCTGCTCAATTACGCCGAACCCCTGGGTCACTTCATGGCCTTTGTACCGGGTTTGCCCAATGGCGAAAAACGCCAGCAAACCTGGCCCTCCACGGTGGCCTATATTGCGCGCCTGATCATCCACCGCTACGCGATGCTGGGCATTTTGAACGAAGAGGGTTATCCGCTACGCGACATGGGCGTGCTCGACACGCCGGAAGCCCGCGAGGCCAGCAAGACCATGGCAGGTAAAACGTGCCCCGAATGCGGCAACCCCACCGTGATCCACAAGGACGGCTGCG
>JAQSDS010000114.1:0-1601 GCA_029946045.1 Rhodoferax sp. | reverse complement strand
ACTGCCTGTGGCTATGTGGGACAGTGCGGCTGATGATCAGGCGTGGCGCACCACCAGCACCGGCAATTTGGTGTGAGACAGCACGGCCTGGGCCACGCTGCCGAGCACCAGTTTCTCAAGGGCATTGCGGCCGTGTGAGCCCATCACAATCAGGTCGGCCTGCAATGACTCACCCGCTTCCACAATGCCGCGCCATGCGGTGTGCGCCTCAACCACCGAGGTCTCGACATTCACCCCCGAATCGGCAAAGGATTGCTTGGCCAATTTGACCGATTGGTTGGCTTCTGCCGTTGCTGCGCTCAAATATTCGGCCTGGCCATAAGCGAAATCGGTGCCCACACCCGTGAAGGGATAGGGATCAATCACATAGATCACGGTGACCCGGCTACCAAAGGCCTTGGCCAGTGCGGTGGCCTTGTCGACCGCCATTTGTGCCGTATCGGATCCATCTACCGGTACCAGGATGTGTTTGAACATGACTTACTCCTTTTAAGTAAACAGATAAACATATTTTGAACCAGATCATCGGGCCGATGCTGATAAAACGCATGAAACAATTCAAATGTCTTCGGGCACCATCTTGATGGAGCCGCAAGGGCATTCCGAGACACAAATGCCACAGCCTTTGCAGTAGTCGTAATTGAACTCAAAGCCTTTGCCAGGACCGAGCTTGATGACTGCGTTGTCGGGGCAAACACCATAACAGTTGTCGCATTCAAAACAGTTGCCGCAGGACAGGCAGCGCCGCGCTTCAAACAGGGCGTTGCTTTCATCCAGACCGCCCTGCACTTCTTCAAAAGTGGACTGGCGTCGGATGATGTCAAGAATAGGCCGCACCGTTTTGGGCGCGTCGCTGTAGTACCAGGTGTTGAGCAAATCGAAACTGGCGACTTCGTTTTTAGGGGCTGGCACATGGGCCGTGCCACGCAGCCAGGCGTCAATATTGCGCGCCGCTTTTTTGCCATGGCCAATGGCCACGGTCACATTACGCTCGGCTGGCACCATGTCACCGCCGGCAAAAATACCGTCGTGACCGGTCATCATTTGCGCGTTGACCTGCACCACGCCGTCTTGGACCGCCATGCCAGGAACGCCTTCGATCAGCGACAAGTCGACATCCTGGCCCAGCGCCAGCACCACCGAGTCGGCCTCGAGCGTTTCGAACTCGCCGGTCGGCTGCGGAAAGCCCTTGTCATCGAGCGCCATCTTCTCGACCGTGATGGACGAGTCGCCCGCCTGCTTGATGGTGGAGAGCCACTTGATCATGACACCTTCTTGCAGCGCTTCCTCAACCTCAAAATCATGCGCTGGCATCTTGTCGCGGTTGCGTCGGTAAACAATGATGGACTCGGTCGCGCCCAGTCGTTTCGCGGTGCGGGCCACATCAATGGCCGTATTGCCGCCGCCATACACCACCACGCGCCGTCCCAACAAAGGCTTGTCTTCCCCTTCCATGGAGCGCAGTACCGACACCGCGTCCAGCACCTTGGCAGAGTCTCCAGCCGGAATGTAGGCACGTTTGGCGATGTGCGCGCCCACGGCCAGAAACACGGCATCAAAACCGCCCGCCTCTTTGGCTTCAAGCACGTTGGACACCTTGG
>JAQSDS010000113.1 GCA_029946045.1 Rhodoferax sp. | reverse complement strand
TTTGCGGAGGTAGAGAAGGAGCCCGCGCAGCGGGCGGGTGACACGTAGCAAAGCGTATCGCCCGGCTGATTCGACCATCACCGTGTTTTCTGCCTCGACCCGATAGACACACCGGAATGCTTCGGAAAAGAATAATTCATCTGACGCCCACACCACTTTGAATCGCACCCTGCGCCGGGTCGGACACGACGCTGGCTATAGTGCAGGCCTGTTTTTATTTTTTATGGAGTGATGTATGCGCGTGTGGCAACAGCCTGTGTCTGTGGCAGAACTGACCCGTACCAGCTTGGACACGGCGGTCAGTCATTTGGGAATTGAATTTCTGGAAGTGGGCGACGATTTCATTACGGCCCGCGTGCCGGTGGATGCGCGCACCCGGCAACCCTTTGGTCTGCTGCACGGCGGCGTCAGCGTGGTGCTGGCTGAAACGCTGGGCTCGACGGCCGCCAACCTGGCCTGTCCTGCGGGTTGGCGTGCCGTGGGCCTCGACATCAACGCCAACCACCTGCGCAGCGCCACCAGCGGCTGGGTCACCGGCACCACCCGCGCAGTGCATATTGGCCGAACCACCCAGGTCTGGCAAATTGACATGGTCAACGACGCCGGTGAACTCACCTGCGTGTCGCGCATCACCATGGCGGTGCTGGCACCGCGCTAAATCATCACGCCAGCGCAGCCGCCGCAATGACCTGAGCCACCGCTGCGGTGAGCTTCTTGGCATAGGGCACATGCAAAAACTCATTGGGGCCGTGGGCGTTGCTCTTGGGGCCGAGTACGCCGCAGACCATCATCTGCGCCTTGGGAAAGCCAATGGACAGCATGTTCATGAGCGGGATGGTGCCGCCCTGGCCAATGTAGCCGCAGGGTGCGCCAAAGTAATCTTGTGACGCGCGTTGCAGCGCCTGCTCAAACCAGGGCGCGGTGCCGGGCGCGTTCCAGCCGGTGGCGCCAGCCCCGCCTTCAAACGTAACTTTGGCCTGATAGGGCGCGTTGTCTTCGAGCAGGGTTTTGAGTTTGGCCACGGCACTGGCCGCGTCCACCAGGGGCGGCAGACGCAGGCTGAGCTTGAACGCGGTGTAAGGACGCAGCACATTGCCGGCGTTCCTGAGTTCGGGCATGCCGTCGGCACCGGTCACGCTCAAGGTGGGCGTCCAGGTGCGCGCCAGCAGGGCTTGCAAGGGGTCGCTGGTGGTGGGCAGCATGGTCTGGCTGCTGCCACCACAGTCGGCATGCGCCCACGGGAAGCGCTTGAACAGTTCTTCGCCCAGAATGGCCGCGGTGGCCTTGGCCTGGGTCAGGCGATCAGCGGGCACCTCGCAATGAAAGCTGGCGGGCAGCAGGCGGCCACTGGCGCTGTCTTCCAGCCGGTCCAGCAGATGGCGCAGGATGCGAAAGCTCGACGGCACCAGGCCACTGGCGTCGCCCGAATGCACACCCTCGGTCAACACTTCGACCTTGAGCACGCCGGTGACGTTACCGCGCAGGCTGTTGGTCATCCACAGCTGGTCGTAATTGCCAGCCCCCGAGTCCAGGCAAATCACCAGACCAACATCGCCCAGGCGTTTGCGCAAGGTGTCGATGTAGGGCAGCAGGTCATAAGAACCGCTTTCTTCGCAGGTTTCCACCAGGCCCACAATGCGCGGATGTGCGGTCTGCTGGACTTTTAGCGCCTGGATGGCCGTGATGGCGGCGTAAATGGCGTAACCGTCGTCGGCGCCGCCACGGCCATACAGTTTGCCGTCTTCATACTTGGGCGTCCACGGTCCCAGGTCACTGCGCCAGCCGGTAAATTCGGGTTGCTTGTCGAGGTGGCCGTACATCAGCACGGTCTGGTCAGAAACCACCTGATTGGTACTGCCGGTGGAAGCCGGCACTTCAAAAAACAGCACGGGCGTGCGCCCGGGCAGGCGGATGATTTCCAGCGTCAGGCCCGCCACCCTTTGCGCCTGCACCCATTCAAAGGCGTTTTGCACCACTTTTTCAATCAGGCCATGCTGCGCCCAATCGGCATCAAACATGGGTGATTTGGCGGGAATGGCGATGTAATCGGTAAGCTGCTTGACCAGGTCGGTGTCCCAGGCCTGGCTAACCTGGGTCAGGGCCTGGGTGGGGTTCAGGAGCGAAGCGGGAACAGGTGCGTTCATTGAAGAATCCTTGCGTTTGTTTGAAACGAAGCGCAGATCATGCCACGCTTCGCCCGAAATGACCAAGCCTGCTGTCGCTTATGCTATGTCATCGTGCCGCCCAGCAAACCGCCCTTTGACCCTCGCATCAGGAACTTGAGCATGAACCAAGACATCGACACCCTCAACCGCCAGTTTGGCCTGCCCGGGGCGCTGCATTTTGTCAATGGCGGCGGCGACTTGCCGGTGGCCGAGATTCAGACTTCTCTGGCCAGCGCGCGGGTGGCGCTGCAGGGTGCGCATCTGCTGGCGTGGCAACCGGCGGGGGCTGCGCCGGTGATCTGGTTGTCGCAAGCCGCCGTGTTTGCACCCGGTCAGCCAGTGCGCGGTGGCGTGCCGGTGTGCTGGCCATGGTTTGGCGCACGTGAGGGTCTGCCGATGCATGGCTTTGTGCGTACCCGGCGCTGGCAGGTGCGCGGGGCATCGATGGATGCCGCCGGGCAAGTCGTGCTGCGCCTCGGCCTGAATGAAGACGCCGACACCCGCGCGATGTGGGACCATGCGTTTGACCTGGAATGGGTGCTCACCGTCGGCAGCACCCTGACCATGACGCTGGTGACCCGCAACACGGGTACCGCGCCGTTCACGCTCACAGATGCGCTGCACAGCTACTTTTGCGTGGGCGACATCCATCAGACCACGGTGCAGGGCCTGGATGGCTGTGACTACCTCGACAAGGTGCAAAACTTCGCTCAGCTCAGGCAGTCAGGTTCGGTCGAATTTACCGGTGAAACCGACCGCATTTACATCAACACCACGGCCGATTGCGTCATTGACGACCAGTCGCAACCGCGCACCATCCGGATCAGCAAAAGCGGCAGCAGCGCCACCGTGGTCTGGAACCCATGGCGCGACAAAGTCTTTGCCGACATGGCCGCCGGCGAGTACCAGCAGATGCTGTGCGTGGAAACCTGCAACGCCGGGCCAGATCAGGTGACTCTGGCACCGGGCCAGTCACATGCTTTGAGCGCCTGCATTCGTTTGTAGGTATCGATCTGGAGCCTTCGCGGCGAGGGCACCGCTCCCACAAGGCACCGCTCCCACAAGGCACCGCTCCCACAAGGCACCGCTCCCACAAGGCGCCGCTCCCAAGAAGCCGATGCCACAAAGTCCCGAATGGTTCAGGCGTTTTTCAGCGCGGGGTAGTCGGTATAGCCCTTGGCACCACCGCCATACCAGGTGCTGCGGTCGCTCTCGGCCAGGGGTTTGCCCTTGCGCAAGCGCTCAACCAGGTCCGGGTTGGCAATGTAGGGGCGGCCAAAAGCCACCAGATCAGCACCGTCGCCAAGGGCGTCCTGCGCCAGATTTTTGTCCAGCCCATTGTTGACCATCCAGGCCCCCTTGCCAGCGGCTGCCCGGTAGGCACGGCGCAGGCCGGTGTAGTCAAACGGACGGTCAGACAGCACGCGCGGGCCGCCGGTGGCGCCCTCGATGACGTGCACATACGCCAGCCCAAACGTGGCCAGCTCGCGCACCACGTAGTCGAACAGCGGTTGGGGGTCGGGGTCGAACGCGTCGTTGGCCGGTGTCACCGGCGACAGGCGGATACCGACCCGGCCGCCACCTACGGCGCTGGTCACGGCCTGCACCACTTCCAGCAGAAAACGGGCACGGTTCTCAATGCTGCCGCCAAAGTCATCGCGGCGCTGGTTGGAGCCACTTTTGAGGAACTGGTCCAGCAAATAACCGTTGGCAGCGTGGAGTTCAACACCATCAAAACCGGCAGTGTGAATGGCATTGCGCGCGGCGGCCACATAGGTGTGCACGATGTCGGGCAGTTCGTAGGCTTGCAGCGCGCGCGGCGCCGAGGTGTCGACAAACACTGGCATGCCGTCCTTGAGCAACACTGTTTTTGTGTTGGCAGTGATGGCCGAAGGCGCCACGGGCGCGTCGCCGTGGGGCTGCAGGCTGGTGTGTGAGACACGGCCCACATGCCAAAGCTGGCAAACGATTTTTCCGCCAGCCGCATGCACACTGCGCGTCACGTCTTTCCAGGCCTCGACCTGTTCCTCGGCGTACAAACCGGGCACATCGGCGTAGCCCTGACCTTGCTGGCTGATGGCGGTGGCCTCGGTGACGATGAGCCCGGCGCTGGCGCGCTGGGTGTAATACTGGGCCATGAGGGCGTTGGGGGTGGCGTCGGGGGCGCGATTGCGCGTCAGCGGTGCCATCACGACGCGATTGGCCAGCGCCAGGTCCCCGGCATGCACGGGGTCGAACAGGGTGGCGGTACGGTGCTGCATAAGAACTCCAGGTAAATAATGGCTATGGTCTGCAGTTTAAAGGCAGCGCGCAAAGGCCTCGAAAGCCTGAATTGGCAGCGGCTGGCTAAACAGATAACCCTGGAAGCGAGCGCAACCCAAGCCCACCAAAAATTCACGCTGGGCCTGTGTCTCGACACCTTCGGCAATCACCTCCAGACCCAAACTGCCTGCCAGGGCGATGACCATTTTGGCAATGGCGACATCTTCGGCATCGAGCAAAATATGGCGCACAAAACTCTGGTCTATCTTGAGCTGGTCCAGTGGCAGGCGCTTGAGGCAAGACAGCGACGAATAACCCGTACCGAAGTCGTCGAGTGAAAAGCCGACCCCGATGGCCTTGAGCAATTTCATCTTGGCGATCACCTCGTCGACGTTGCTGACCAGCAGGCTTTCGGTGAGCTCGAGCTTGAGCCGGTGCGCCCCGGCACCGGTGCGCGCCAGCACCGCCAGCACCTGCTCGGCAAAGTCGTCCTGATGAAATTGCAACGCGCTCACGTTCACCGCCATGCTCAGGTGCGCCAGATCGGCCTGGTCGGCCCACTGCACCAGTTGCTTGCAGGCTGTTTCCAGCACCCACAGGCCAAGCGGCAGGATCAAGCCGGTTTCTTCTGCCAACGGTATGAATTCGGCGGGCGGCACAATGCCGTGCAGCGGGTCATGCCAACGCACCAGCGCCTCCACCCCAATGACCAGGCCTTGCTGGTTGACCTGGGGCTGGTAGTGCAATAAAAACTGGCTTTGGGCGATGGCGTCACGCAGACGGGCTTCCAGCGCGGCCCGGGCGTTGACCGCCGCCTGCATTTGCGGGTCAAAAAAGCGAAGGGTGTTGCGACCCGCCGCCTTGGCCTGGTACATGGCCAGTTCAACGCGCTTGATCAAAGCGTCCGCACTGTCCTCTGGCCCATCAAAAAGGGTGAGGCCCATGCTCGCGCTGCCCTGGTAGGCTTGGTCAGGGAGTTGGTGGGGCTGGCGCAATAACTGCAGCAGTTTTTGCGCAATCAGCTCCGCCTTGGCTGCGGCCAGCGCCGGATCAGCGCCCAAATCTTCGAGCATGACCAAAAAAGTGTCGCCGCCAAAGCGGCCCACGGTGTCACAGTCACGGATGTTTTCTGACAGCCGCTCGGCGATTTTCTGCAACAGATGATCGCCGATGTCGTGGCCGACGCTGTCGTTGAGCAGCTTGAAATTATCGATGTCGAGGCACAACAGCGCGCCGCAACTCTGGTTGCGGTGACTGGCCGAGATGGCTTGCTGAAGGCGGTCCTGCAT
>JAQSDS010000112.1 GCA_029946045.1 Rhodoferax sp. | reverse complement strand
GTAAAACACCACTTCGAGCGGCATGCCGTCTTCGAGGTAGCTGAGCGAGTCGCCCATGTTTTCGGCTTCGACTTCGTACTGGTTGTATTCCTCGTCCATGCAGATGTACATGGGGTCGGCAAAGTAGGAGTAGGTGCAATCCCTCTTGTCCAGAATCACGTTGTCGATTTTGTCGTCGGCCCTGAACACCACTTCGGTTCCGAAGTTGGCGATCAGGCTTTTGAGCTTCATGCGCACGGTGGCTGCGCCGCGGCCGCCACGGGCGTATTCGGTTTTCAGGACGACCATGGGGTCTTTGCCGTGCATGATGACATTGCCGGCGCGAATTTCTTGAGCGATTTTCATATAAGAAGAAACGTAACGATGAAAGTAGGCCGCGCGTCAGGCGGCGAGGGCGGTCAAGACTTTGGTGAATTCAAGCCCATGCCGCAAAGCAAGCTATTTTAAGGGATTTTTGCAGCAAAGTTGAGCAGCTGGGTGCTCAAGTCTTGTTGCGCTAACAGGCGTGCTCTTGCCTGTATCACGCAGTCTTGCCAGTGCTCGGGTGCGAACGGCGCGTCCGGTAAGGTCAGGCCTGGCATTTTCAAACCATTCCAGCGGCGGTGAAAAGCGCGCAGCGAGTCGGGTGCTTGCAGCCAGTCCAGAAAAGCTTCGAGCTTGTGCGCGTGGACGCCATCGTGCTGTGGATAAATGTGCCACACCAAGGGTTTACCTGCCCACAATGCACGCACCAGCGAGTCTTCGCCGCGAACAAAATTGACATCGCTGGCCCACAACACCTGGTCAAAATCATTTTGATTGAGTTGGGGAAGGTAAAAGTAGGAGAGCGTTTGATGCTGGTTCCAAAGAGGGTCAATCGCATTCCTGGCGGCAATCTCGGCCCTTACGGCGGCTGTGGCACGCCCGGGCGTCACCAACAAGCAAGTCGCTTGCGCGCTGCTGGCCAGGCTGCTCAGCAGTTCACCCAGACCGGCAGGTTCATAGCAGAACAGCGACACCAGGCGCTCGCCCTGCCACGCCAGCCCCAGGTCAGCCAGCCAGGCCTTGCGGTCAAACCGGGCTTGTCGCGCCAGCAGCTCAGGCTCACGCAACAGACCGCCGGTGTCTGCCGTGAAGCCGGGGTAGAAAAAATGCTTGCTCAAGCCGCGCCCGGGGCCGCTCATGACAGGTGAGGGCAGGCCGTGGCAACGCGCTGAAAAGTCTTCCGCACTCAGGTACTCCAGATTGATCCAGACGTTTTTCTGGCCCTTATGCTTTGATGCTTTTGCGTATTCATCGATAAATCCGTCATCAATCTTGCAACCAAAGGCTTCCACCATGACCTCTCCGGGGGTGATGCCGCGCATGTCAATGGGCGCCGTCCAGATTTTCACTTCAACCCGAGGCGCACCGTGCGGCGCCATCCAGGCCAGGGCAGACACATCGTCAGCCCACAGGCGCACCGTCTGGCCACGTCCGGCCAGATCACAGGCCAGACGCCAGCACACGCCGAGGTCGCCAAAGTTGTCGATGACCCGGCAAAAAATATCCCAGTGCAGTGAGGGGTGGGGTGTTTCACATGGCATGGCCAGATTGTCCACAATACAACCCTATGTCTGAAAATGTCCCGAACTCACCTCCAGCTGATGTCACTGACGCAGCCCCTGTGCCTGCCTACTCCGAACAATTGCTCAGTGATGTGGCCAGCCTGCCGTCGTTGCCCGGGGTTTATCGCTACTTCGATGCACAAGGCAACGTGCTCTATGTGGGCAAGGCCATCAACCTGAAAAAGCGGGTGTCGAGCTATTTCCAGAAAAACCATGGAGGTACCCGCATTGGCCACATGGTGAGCAAGATAGCCCGGCTGGAGACCACCGTGGTGCGCTCCGAGGCTGAGGCGTTGCTACTGGAAAACAACCTGATCAAGACCCTCAACCCCAAATACAACATCTTGTTTCGGGACGACAAAAGTTACCCTTACCTGAAGATCACGGCGTTAGGCAAGAGCGGTAGCGAGCAGTTTCCCAGGGTGGCGTATTACCGCGGTGCGGTCGAGAAAAAGCACCATTATTTTGGCCCCTACCCAAGCGCCTGGGCGGTCAAGGAAGCCATTTTGCTGATGCAAAAAGTGTTCCGGCTGCGCACCTGCGAAGACCCGGTCTTCAGCAACCGCACCCGACCCTGTCTGCTGTACCAGATCAAGCGCTGTTCTGGGCCCTGTGTGGGGCATGTTTCGCCTGAGGCTTACGCGCAGGACCTGGCTGATGCAGAACGCTTTTTGAACGGCGATGCGCGCGAGGTCATGCGCGAGCTCGAAGCCCGCATGATGCGGCATGCCGACAAGCTTGAATTTGAGCAGGCCGCTGAACTGCGCAACCAGGTGGCGGCGCTGTCCAGCGTGCTGCACCAGCAGTCGGTCGACAATGTGTCCGACCGTGACGTGGACATTTTGGCGGTCAAGGTGCAGGGTGGTCGTGCCTGTGTCAACCTGGCCATGGTGCGCGGCGGGCGTCATTTGGGTGACCGGCCCTATTTTCCGGTGCATGTGGAAGATGCAGGTGATTTGGACGAGGCTGATGCTTCAGGTGCGCCCGGTGCCGTGCGCAGCCTGGAAATGCAGGTGCTGGATGCCTTCATTGCCCAGCACTACCTCAACGTCCCTGCGCCGCCGTCGCTGGTGGTGAGTGTGCCGGTGGATAAAGGCCTGTTGCAGGCCTTGTCCGAGCAAACCGGGGTCAAGGTCAGCGCGGTGCACAACCCGCGCGAGCAGCGCCGAGTCTGGTTGGAAATGGCGCAGACCAATGCAGGCCTGCAACTGGCCAGGCTGCTGGCCGAAGAAGGCTCGCAGCAAGCCCGCACCCGCGCGCTGGTGGAAGCACTGGACCTGCCGCTGGAGAATCTTGACGAACTGCGGGTGGAGTGCTTTGATATTTCCCACACGTCCGGTGAATCGACCCAGGCATCGTGCGTGGTGTTTCATCACCACAAGATGCAAAGCGCCGAGTACCGGCGTTTCAAGATCAACGACATCACGCCGGGAGACGATTACGCTGCCATGCGCCAGGTGCTGCTGCGCCGCTACGGCAAACTGGCCGAAACCCTGGCTGAGGCCAAGCGCTCCGGCGCCATGCCCGCCGGCACGGGGCGCTTGCCCGAGCTGGTGCTGGTCGATGGCGGCAAGGGCCAGGTGTCGATGGCGCGCGAGGTGTTCGAACAACTCGGGTTGGACTTGTCGCTGATTGTGGGTGTGGAAAAAGGCGAGGGCAGGCGCATTGGCCTGGAGGAACTGGTGTTCGCCGATGGTCGCGACAAGGTTTATTTGGGCAAGGACTCCGCTGCGCTGATGCTGGTGGCACAGATTCGGGACGAGGCGCACCGTTTTGCCATCACCGGCATGCGGGCGGCGCGCGCCAAGGTGCGCATCGACGGCGGCAAGCTCGAAGAGATTCCCGGCATCGGCCCCAAACGGCGCGCGCGCCTGCTCCAGCGCTTTGGCGGTGTGCGCGGCGTGGCGTTGGCGTCCGAGGCCGACATTGCCCAGGTTGAAGGCATTTCCACCGAACTGGCGGCGGAAATTTACCGCGCCCTGCATTGACGAGCCGCCATTTCGTGAGGTAACGCATGCCACAATTGAGGCATGTTCTGGACCATTCCCACCCTCATGACCTGGGCTCGCATTGTGGCGATTCCCCTGATCGTGGGTGTGTTCTATCTGCCCATTGAGCCTGCCACTCGCAACCTGGTGGCCACGGTCATGTTCGTGGTGTTTGCTGCCACCGACTGGCTTGACGGCTATCTGGCGCGCAAGCTCAACCAGGTGTCTGCCTTTGGCGCGTTCCTGGATCCGGTGGCCGACAAATTTCTGGTTTGCGCCTGTGTGCTGGTGCTGGTACATCTGGGGCGTGCCGATGTTTTTGTGGCGTTGATCATCATTGGCCGTGAAATTGCGATCTCGGCCCTGCGTGAATGGATGGCGCAAATTGGTGCCGCCAAAAGTGTGGCCGTGCACATGATCGGCAAGCTAAAAACTACCGCGCAAATGGTAGCGATTCCATTTTTATTGTTTGATAGCATGCTCTTTGATGTCATTGACACCCATCTCTGGGGTGTCTGGCTGATCTGGATTTCGGCAGTGATGACCGTCTGGTCTATGGTTTATTACCTGCAAAAAGCCTTGCCTGAAATCAGGTCGCGTGTGAAGTGACGGTATCTATCGAGCGACCCTTGATACGGGCCATGCCGGCGCTCTTTGTGCTGATCTGGAGCACCGGTTTTATTGTTGCCCGCTACGGCATGCCGTATGCGCCGCCGTTTAAATTTCTGGTCATTCGTTACGCCTTGTCCATGGCCTGTTTCATGCCCTGGATTGTGTTGGCGCAGGTCAAGTGGCCAAGCCATCGCACGCAGTGGCTGCACCTTGCCATCACGGGCGTATTCATGCACGCAGGCTATCTGGGTGGTGTCTGGGCTGCAGTCAAGCTTGGCATGGGTTCTGGTCTGTCTGCCCTGATTGTGGGTTTGCAACCTGTGCTGACAGCGCTCTGGCTGGCCGCCACCGGCAACAAGATACGCACGCGCCAATGGCTGGGACTGGTGCTGGGTTTTATCGGTTTGGTGATGGTGGTGTCGCGCAAATTTGGTGCCGGTGGCGAGGCCAACTGGCTCAACATGGCGCTGGGCGTGGGCGCCTTGCTCAGCATCACGATGGGCACCCTGTACCAAAAGCGCTTTGTCACGTCGTGTGATGTACGCACGGCGAATACGATCCAGTTAGGCGCGGCGCTGTTGGTGACCTTGCCCTTGGCCGCGCTGGAGCTTGAAGCCATCCGTTGGCACCCCGACCTGCTGGGTGCCATTGCCTGGTCGGTGCTGGCCCTCACGCTGGGTGGCAGTTCATTGCTCTACTTGCTGATCCAAAAAGGGGCGGCGGCTTCGGTCACCAGCATGATGTACCTGGTGCCGCCCACGACAGCATTGATGGCCTGGATCCTGTTTGCCGAACCCATCACATGGCTGACCGTGTTGGGCACCCTGCTGACGGCTTTAGGTGTGGCGCTGGTGGTGCGTCAGCCTAAATTGGTCTGAGTCCCACCAACTGATCTACAAGAAGGCCTATTCCGGCTTGTGCACATCGCGCAGCGAGTTGTCTATGCCAGAACGCTTCAGCACTGAAAAATTTGCCATATGCAAACCAACTGACGGGACAAACCCGTCTAGAATTCTGCCTTTGAGACAAGTTAAAAATCTTGCAGGCGTGGTCGCCATCATCGGTGGCAGATAAGCGGCTGGATGTAGCCCGCACATATTCAAGAGACATTTAATTACAACTCCCGAGAGAGGTTTATTGTGAACAAGACTGAATTAATTGATTTCATTGCCACCGATGCTGACGTTCCCAAGGCAGTTGCCGCACGCGCGCTGGAGTCCACCATCGAAGCTGTCAAACAGACCTTGAAAAAAGGGGACTCTGTTGCCCTGGTTGGATTTGGCACATTTGCTGTTGGCAAACGTGCTGCCCGAACCGGCCGTAATCCTCGTACTGGCGCATCGATTAAAATCAAGGCTGCCAAGGTTCCAAAGTTCCGTCCGGGCAAGGCATTGAAAGATGCTTTGAACTGAACCCGTTTTCAGTGGGGTGATTAGCTCAGTTGGTAGAGCGGCGCCTTTACACGGCGTAGGTCGGCGGTTCGAGCCCGTCATCACCCACCACCTACACAAAGGCGAACACTGTGTTCGCCTTTTTTGTTGCCACACAGGAGAGTTTTCGCATGTTTGACGTTTTCCGGAAGCA
>JAQSDS010000111.1 GCA_029946045.1 Rhodoferax sp. | reverse complement strand
AGCGAAGCCTTGTATTCTAGCACGCCTTTTTTGCGTTTTTCTTAGAAATTTTTAATTAAAAATTTCTTTGCCGAACACCTCTTCAGGAAAAGGGACCAAGCCCATGTCTGTGCGACATTAGTCAACCCCTATCCGAGCCTTAGATCATACCACGAAAGCCCTTCACTACGGTCTATGACAACCGCGTGAGACGAGACCATCGCGAAAGCTCGTGCCAACCTTTACAAGCATCATCGGCACCTCGATTTATGACGGCCGGAGTCGACCGGTTTGAGTGACCAAAAGAGTCGCACTTTGATGGGTCATCTGGGTCAGCCAACACACACAAGGCCGAACCCGTGCAACCGATGATTACAGCTGACCACGTGATCACCGTTTTACCCGTCAGTGGTGGGCGCTTGCGAAGCTGGCATCCTTAAATTTTCCCAAGTCGCCTGGAACCAAGGCACAACCGATGCCAAAGTTGTTTGTGTGGACCAGAAACCTTTTGCCGACTGCCCAAGCAACTCCATTCAATTTACCGTGATGGAGCGTCTGGCTGTTGCCAAACAGTCCGAACGCTGACACTCGCCCCGCTGGCGTGGCGCTGGACTTGCAAGCTGGGTGATCCGACGTCGATACCTGGGATGCCTTCTGGCAAATTCAGCCAAAGAATTACCACGGCAACGGGTGGCAGGGCGACCTGCTACTGCGGGATTGCGATAACTGACTGGCATTGCCAGAACTCCAGTCCACCTTCATTCCATTGGGTACCACCCACAGACTGGAAATCCGGGTCGGGCGGCACTGGAGATGCTAAAGGTGCGGTCGGGGGCTTATCTGGGCGACGACGGAATTGCGCGCATCAAGGATTGGGGACACCACTAACGCGTTACAAGCCCATCCGCTGACAAACCTCCAGCGTGGCTGCGCTCTGATTCATGCTGTAAAAATGCAAACCGGGTGCGCCGCCTGCCCGGAGTTGCTCACACAAGTCGGTCACCACATCTAGGCCAAACGCCTTAATTGAAGCGGTGTCGTCGCCAAACGCTTGCAGACGCAGCCGGATCCAGCGTGGAATTTCAGCACCGCAGGCGTCACTGAAACGCATCAATTGCGACGAACTGGCAATGGGCATGATGCCAGGCACCACGGGAATCTGCACACCCAGCGCATCCGCATCCTCGACAAACCGGAAGTAGGCGTCCGAGTTGTAAAAATATTGGGTAATGGCCGAGTCGGCCCCAGCCTGCACTTTTGCAGCAAAAGCCTTCAGGTCACTTTCGGGTGACTTGGCTTGCGGGTGAATTTCAGGGTAAGCGGCCACTTCAATGTGAAAATCATCAGGCATCTCCGCGCGAATAAAGGCCACCAAATCACTGGCGTAATGAAATTCCCCACCCGTACCGTAGCCGCTGGGCAAGTCGCCGCGCAAGGCCACCAGACGTTTGACACCCATGGACTTCAGCGTAGTCAGTTGCTCGCGCACACCTGCGCGCGTGGCACCAATGCATGAAAGGTGCGACGCGGCACTGACGCCTTCGCTCAAGATATCACGCACCGTACTGAAAGTGCCCTCCTGGGTTGAGCCGCCAGCGCCAAATGTCACCGAACAAAACTCGGGCTTGAGTGCATACAGTTGATGACGCACGGCGCGCAGTTTTTCAGCCCCTTCAGGCGTTTTCGGCGGGAAGAACTCGATGCTGACAGGAAAACGTGTGGTGGAGGTCATGTTTAGCGCCTTCAGAAAGTAGATTTATAAAAGTAACTTCGCCGGCCATCATGGCTCACAGGGCAAATTCACATTGAAAAGCCTGTGCTGGTACAACGACAGTACCGAATGTTCAAGCCTTTGTTGCACAAATGAAAAACTCGCGATTGCCATCACCGCCGGTGATCGGCGAATCAAACCAATGGGTCACCGTCAGGCCCAGTTCGACACAGGCATCTCGCAGGCGCAGCTCCACGATGCGGTACATGTCCGCGTCTTTCACGATACCCCCCTTGCCGACCTGGCCAGGTTGCAGCTCAAACTGGGGCTTGACCAAGGTCAGCAGCGTGCCACCCGTTTTCAGCAGCGGCACCACCGCAGGTAAGACCAGCGTCTGAGAAATGAAGGAGAGGTCGGCCACAATCAGGTCAAACTGCGGAGAAAAATCTAAAGTTGCTTCGCTGTCAGATTCGTCAAGATCAAATTGACCCTCCGTGCCAGTGCTGTCTTGATAGGCAGCAACCAGGTCGGACGCCTCCAGGGCACGCGCATTGACACCTTCGACACACAACACACGGGGGTCCGCGTGCAGTTTGGGATGCAATTGAGCACTTCCCACATCGACACCCACCACAAAAGCAGCCCCCTGTTGCAGCAGGCAGTCGGTAAAGCCACCGGTGCTTTGACCCACATCGAGGCACTGAAAGCCCGCGACAGACAATCCCGTGCGTTGCAATGCGGCCTGCAGTTTGAGGCCCCCGCGTGATACATAGCGTGCCTCCGAATCGTCGAGCAGGCGCACGGCTGCGTCCTCTGGCACCTCGTCACCATTCTTGGCGACACGTCGCCAAGCATCGCCTTGCTGCCATTCCACGCCCCCGGCAATCAGGCGTTGCGCCTGAGAACGGGTACTGGCGAGCCCACGTTGCACCAACAGTTGATCAATGCGCATAGCTACTTAATAGCGGTAGCTGTCGGCTTTGTACGGACCGGCTTTGCTCACACCGATGTAGGCAGCTTGCTCATCGGTGAGTTCCGACAATTGCACACCGACCTTTTTCAGGTGCAGGCGCGCCACCTTTTCGTCCAGATGCTTGGGCAACACGTAGACCTGCCCGACCTTGTAGCTCTTGGGCTTGGTGAACAGCTCAATTTGCGCAATGGTCTGGTTGGCAAAACTGGAACTCATAACAAAGCTGGGATGACCGGTACCACAACCCAGGTTCACCAAACGACCCTTGGCCAACAGGATGATGCGCTTGGCCGGCTTCTTGCCCTTCTTCGGGAAGATCACATGGTCGACTTGCGGCTTGATTTCATCCCATTTGCATTTGTCCAGCGATGCTACGTCGATCTCGTTGTCGAAGTGGCCGATGTTGCAGACGATGGCCTGGTCTTTCATGGCGTCCATGTGGGCGTACGTGATCACGTTTTTGTTGCCAGTGGCGGTGACAAAGATATCGCACTTGTCGGCGGCGTACTCCATGGTCACAACCTTGTAGCCTTCCATGGCGGCTTGCAGCGCGTTGATTGGGTCGATTTCGGTCACCCACACCTGGGCGCTCAGCGCGCGCAAGGCCTGGGCCGAGCCCTTGCCAACGTCACCGTAACCAGCCACCACGGCGACTTTGCCGGCGACCATGACGTCAGTGGCGCGCTTGATGGCGTCCACCAGAGACTCGCGGCAGCCGTACAGGTTGTCGAACTTGCTCTTGGTAACCGAGTCATTCACGTTGATGGCGCGCAGCATCAACTCGCCCTTGGCCGACATCTCGTTGAGGCGGTGCACGCCGGTGGTGGTTTCCTCAGTCACGCCGATGATGTTTTTCAGGCGACGGCTGTACCAGGTGGGGTCCATAGCCAACTTGGCCTTGATGGCGGCGTACAGGCAAGTTTCCTCTTCGCTGCCCGGGTTGTCGAGCAACTTGGCGTTTTTCTCGGCCTTGGTGCCCAAGTGCATCAGCAGCGTGGCGTCACCACCGTCGTCCAGAATCATGTTAGGGCCTTCAGCGGCTGTGCCCTTTTTGCCACCAAATTCAAAAATGCGGTGGGTGTAGTCCCAGTAATCGGTCAAGGACTCGCCCTTGTAGGCAAACACCGGGATACCTGCAGCCACCAAAGCAGCGGCGGCGTGGTCCTGGGTTGAGTAAATGTTGCATGAGGCCCAACGTACCTCGGCGCCCAAGGCCGTCAGGGTTTCGACCAGCACGGCGGTCTGAATCGTCATGTGCAGGCTGCCGGTGATGCGCGCGCCTTTGAGTGGCTGCACATTGGCAAATTCTTCACGGATGGCCATCAGGCCGGGCATTTCGGTCTCGGCAATATTCAGCTCTTTGCGCCCCCAAGCGGCAAGACCGATGTCGGCAATGATGTAGTCGTTTGGTTTGGCAGTTTTGGATGCAGCGCTCATGGTTCACTCCAGAAATTGAAATTTGAACCACTGAAAGCAAGGGGAAGGACTCACCTCACAAGCAGTGGGTGAGCGCCGTTGTGAAACGCCAGGCCGTCGGCCGCAGCGGGTTCCGAGCCTCACTCAGCGCCTGACATGAAAATCCAGGCGTGAGCTGCAACGCTCCTCAGAATGGTGCCAATTATAGGGTGGCACCAAGGCACCAGGATTGCTGCAAGTGTCCCGGCTGTAAAAACCTGGGCCAATGACGTGCAAAATACGATCTCACACCTATTTAGCACACGCCCCAAGGAATCCACTTGAACGTCTCCGCCACGCCATCAACCGCCAGCCCTTCGGAACAAATCAATGCCCACCTGCTGCACACCGTTGGCGTAGCGCCAGAGAACGCCTCCCCCAGTGATCTGATGCTGGCCACGGCACAAGTGGCGCGCGCGCAGCTGTCAAAGCGCTGGGTTGCCACCCAGTCAGCAGAACGCAGCCACAAGGCGCGCCGCGTGGTCTATTTGTCGATGGAGTTTTTGATGGGTCGCACCCTTTCAAACGCCCTGGCGGCCCTGAATCTGACCGAAGGTGCAGCCAAGGGCCTGGCGCAACACGCCCAGAAACTGGAAGACATCGCCAGCCAGGAACCCGATGCTGCCCTGGGCAATGGCGGCCTGGGTCGCCTGGCCGCCTGCTTTCTGGACTCGATGGCAACGCTAGGCTTGCCCTCGTTCGGCTACGGCATACGTTATGAATACGGCATGTTTGCACAAGAAATCCAACAGGGCAGTCAGATGGAGTACCCGGACTCCTGGCTCAAGGACGGCACACCGTGGGAATTTCCCCGGGCCGACCTGACTTACCCGGTTCGCTTTGGCGGATGGGTCACCCATGAAAACGACAAAGCAGTATGGAGACACGCCGGCGAAGTAGCGGCCAAGGCCTATGACATGGTGGTGCCCGGACACGGCACCGAAAAGGTCAGCACGCTGCGCTTGTGGAAAGCAGTTGCGCCGGATCACATTGACTTGGGTGCCTTCAACACCGGCGACTATGCGCGTGCCGCTTGCGCCAAGAATGAATACGAAAACATCTCCTGGGTGCTGTACCCCAACGACAGCACGCCTGCCGGCCGCGAGCTGCGGCTTAAGCAGGAGTATTTTTTTGCGGCCTCCATGCAAGACCTGATCAAGCGCCACCTTGACGAGCACCCCACGCTCGACAACCTGGCCGAGCACGTGGCAATTCACCTCAACGACACCCACCCTGCCATCGGCGTGGCCGAGCTGATGCGAATTTTGTGCGACGAACACGCCTTTGACTGGGACCGGGCGTGGGCCCTGTGCGGAAAAACCTTCTCGTACACCAACCACACCTTGATGCCAGAAGCGCTGGAGACCTGGCCGGTATCGCTGCTCCAGCACGTGCTGCCCAGGCATCTGGAGATCATTTTCCGCATCAACAAAGAATTCTTGGACCATGCAGCACGCTTTCGCCCGGGTGACCATGAATTTCTAAAGCGTTTGTCACTGATCGACGAAGTCGGCGAGCGGCGGGTGCGCATGGCCCATTTGTCGGTGGTCGGCAGCCACCAGGTCAATGGTGTCTCGGCACTGCACTCCGAGCTGCTGGTGCACACGATTTTTTCGGACTTTGCTGCCATCTGGCCCGAGCGCTTCACCAACATGACCAACGGCGTCACACCGCGACGCTGGCTGGCGCAGGCC
>JAQSDS010000110.1 GCA_029946045.1 Rhodoferax sp. | reverse complement strand
TCGGGCGTGGCCCATGTCAATATCGCCCGCCATCAGCATGGTTTGCACGGGTTCGGCCAAGTTCAACAGCCGCAGCAAGTTACTGGTGGCGCTGCGCGAACGGCCCACGGCTTGCGCGGCAGTCTCGTGCGTGAGGCCAAATTCCTTGATCAGGCGCTGCACGCCCTGCGCTTCTTCCAGCGGGTTGAGGTCTTCGCGCTGGATGTTCTCGATGAGTGCCATGGCTGCTGCCGACTCGTTGGGAACGTCGCGCACCAGCACCGGCACGCTGTCGAGGCCCGCCAGTTTGGCGGCCCGAAAGCGGCGCTCGCCAGCAATGATTTCATACACCGGGCGCACCACGCCGCCGCCACTGGTCCCCCTGGTGAAATCCGGCGACTGCTGGCTGCGCTTGAGCTCTGCGTCGGCATCGCTCAGGCGACGCACCAGAATCGGCTGCATGATGCCCTGCACCTTGATGGATTCAGCCAACTCGTAAAGCGCGCCTTCGTCCATGCGGGTGCGCGGCTGGTATTGGCCCGGGACCAGGTCGGTGAGCAGCAGCGTGGACGGCTGGCCGCTGTTGGCGACCTGGGTAGCCGAACCGTCAGAACTGAGCGATTCAGTGACTGTGGGGCCTAACAAGGCTTCCAGACCGCGACCCAGGCCCTTGAGTTTTTTTGTGACCATGACAACCCTTTGGTTAGCTGTGAATAAGTTGCTTGAGCAGCGCCTGACCCTGTGGCCAATCGCCCAGACCGGAGTCGGCGTTGATGTGGCCGGCCGCGCCGGCATCTACCAGTGTCGCACCCCAGGCGGAGGCAAAGTCCTGGGCCCGCGCAAAGCTGCAATAGGGGTCATCCTGACTCGCTACAAGCGTGCTTTTGAAGGGCAGGGTTTGCAGCGGAATCGGTGACCAACTGGCCAGCACCGGGCGCAGCGCTTCCTGCGCCACATCGCCTGGCGCGACCAGCAGCGCCGCTTTGACACGGTGCGTGTTGCGACTGTGCGATGCCCAAGCCGCTACCAGCATGCAACCCAGACTGTGGGCCACCAGCACAGCAGGCGCGCTGGTGGACAGCACCACGTCTTCCAGGCGGGCAATCCAGTCGCCACGCAGCGGCTGCATCCAGTCATGCTGCTCTACCCGCTGGTAACCAAGCCGGGCTTGCCACAGGCTTTGCCAGTGCTGTGGTCCCGAGCCTTGCCAGCCGGGAAGGATGAGAATATTGGTAGCGTGAGTCACTATGAATTTGAGCGCTTGTTAAGCCGGTTTAAATGTTCCGTTGCCCCATGGCCCCATTATTTTCCGATGCGTAGCACCATTTCTTCAGCAAAGGCCACGAAGGCTTGCGCGCCTTTGCTCGACGGGTCAAACACCACCCCTGGTACCCCATAGCTGGGGGCCTCGGCCAGACGCACATTGCGCGGGATCACGGTTTCAAACACCTTGTCGCCAAAGCGCGCCTTGAGCTGCTCGCTCACCTGCTGCTGCAAGGTGATGCGCGGGTCGAACATGACGCGCAACAAACCGATGATGGCCAGCTCCTTGTTCAGGTTGGCGTGCACCTGCTTGATGGTGTTGACCAGATCAGCCAGGCCTTCGAGAGCAAAGTATTCGCATTGCATTGGCACGATCACGCCATGGGCGCAGCACAAGCCGTTGAGCGTGAGCATCGACAAACTGGGCGGGCAGTCGATCAAGATGAAGTCGTAGTCATTTTCAACTTGGGTGATTGCATTTTTGAGGCGCTTTTCGCGACGCTCCAGCTCAACCATCTCGACCTCGGCGCCGGCCAGTTCACGGTTGGCACCCAAGATGTCGTAACTACACCCCGCATCCAGCAGCTTGCTGCTTTGAACCCGGGCTTCTGCAATGGAAGCCGACTCCAGCAGCACGTCGTAGACCGTCAAGTCCAGCTTGCGCTTGTCTACACCTGAGCCCATGGTGGCATTGCCCTGCGGATCCAGGTCGACCATCAGCACCCGTTGCCCCACCTTGGCCAAGCCTGCCGCCAAATTGACCGTGGTGGTGGTCTTGCCTACACCACCCTTTTGATTGGCAATACAGAAGATTTTGGCCATGGACGCTTACCCAGTTGAGAAATCGAAGACATGTTTCACGTGAAACACAAAGCCTAGTGTAATTGGGCGCACACCAGGAAAATTCAGCGCGATAAAGCCAGCTTGAGTCCAAAACCAACAAGGCAAACACCAGCAAACTTCTGCAAGGCCGAGGACACCAAAGGACTGGCACGCAAGCGCTCAGCCAGAAAATGCGTCAGCAGAACAACGGCAAAACAATAGACAAAAGCCAGCACGGCCACCGTCAGCGCCATGACCCCAAAAGTTAACCAACCCCGGTGCGTAGCGGGGTCGATAAACAGTGGCAGAAAGGCCATGTAAAACACAATCGCTTTTGGGTTCAGCACCGTGATGGTCAGGGCCTGCTGAAAATAATGATGGGGTTTGATCTGGATGATGGCAGGTGCCCCGGGTTTGGCTGTGATCATCTTTACGCCTAGCCATGCCAGATACCCTGCACCCAGCCATTGCACCGCATTGAAAGCTGCCGGGTAAGCCATAAGCAGCGCCGCAACACCCGCCACGGCGAGCCACATCAGTACCTGGTCACCTGCCATCAAACCCAAGGTGGCAGCCAGTCCACCCAGGATACCGCCCTTGGTGGTGGATGTGATGATCGCCAGATTGCCAGGCCCAGGGATGAACAGCAACACGATGAACGCCAGCACGAACGCGCCGTAATCTGAAATGCCAAACATCGCTACTCCAAATTATTTTTCATCTTGATGAGCGACCGGCTTCATCCAGATCAGGCAACGCTCTGCGGCGAGGCCCGGAACCAAGAGCTGTTCCACGTGAAACACCTGAACCTCCGGCGACAGGGCGACCAGCTCCTCTGCAGGAGACTTGCCCTTCATGGCCAGCCAGATACCCTGCGGTGCCAGCGCCTGCGCTGACCAATTGGTGAAGTCGACCAGCGAAGCAAAAGCGCGCGAACTGATGACTTGGTAAGACTCGGTCAAGTTCTCGACGCGGGCATGCACGCCGCGCAGGTTGGGCAGCTTGAGGGTGACGGCTACCTGCTGAATGAAAGCGGCCTTTTTGCCAACCGTGTCAACACAATCCACCCGGATCTCAGGGCAGCAAATGGCAATCACCACGCCAGGCAAACCCGCGCCCGAGCCCACGTCCAGCAAACGCCATGCCTGAGTCTCTGCACCAGGAGCCAGTTGCGCAAGCTGCCGGCGCAAAGGGACAATGACTGCCAAGCTATCCAGCAGATGGAGCGTCAGCATCTCGCCAGGGTCACGTACCGCCGTCAGGTTATAGACTTTGTTCCATTTCCCGATCAGTTCCTGGTAAGCCAGCAAACTGTCAATTTGTGCGTCACTCAGGCTCAGCTCAAGCGCCGCCAGACCCGCGCGCAATTTGGCCGCCAGCGTCTGCATCAAGAAACTTCGCTTTCAGACGGAAGGGTCGCAAAATTTTTGAACTTGGTTTTTTTCAAATGGATGGTCAACAATGAAATGGTTGCCGGGGTAATTCCTGAAATGCGCGATGCCTGGCCCAAGGTTTCGGGCTTGTGGCGGTTCAGCTTTTGCCGCGCCTCAATGCTTAGGGCGAGCACCTGCATGTAGTCCAGGTCCTGCGGCAGCTTGAGTTTTTCATAGTGCGCCGCGCGCACCACATCGTCTTTCTGGCGGTCAATGTAGCCCGCGTACTTGGAGGCGATTTCAACCTGCTCAATCACCGTGGCCGCCAGGGCCGCAGCCGGGGACAGCACACCTGTTTCACGTGAAACACCCACCGGCAACTCAGCCAGCGCGTATTTGCCGCCGTTCAGGGACATCAGTGACTCGTAACTCACCTCAGGTCGGCGCAGCAATTCAGCCAGGTTGTACTCGTGGTCAATGGCCTTGCCCAAAACCCGCTCAGCTTCAGCCGAGTCCAGATTTTTTGGGCTGACCCAGATTGAACGCAAACGCTCCGTTTCACGTGAAACAGCGTCACGCTTTTGATTGAAAGCGTGCCAGCGGGCGTCATCGACCAGTCCCAATTGGCGGCCTACCTCGGTCAAACGGGCGTCGGCATTGTCTTCGCGCAGCTGCAACCGGAACTCGGCGCGGCTGGTGAACATGCGATACGGCTCGGTCACGCCTTTGGTGATCAGGTCGTCGACCAGCACGCCCAGGTAAGCCTCATCACGGCCAGGCAACCACATGTCTCCGGTATAGCTGATGGCGCCTACGGCGCTGGCCTGGGCGTTGCCACCACCCAGCGCACGAACCTGGAGCGCAGCATTGATGCCGGCAAACAAACCCTGCGCCGCAGCCTCTTCGTAGCCGGTGGTGCCATTGATTTGCCCGGCAAAAAACAAGCCACCGATGGCCTTGGTTTCAAACGAACTCTTGAGTTGCGTCGGGTCAAAGTAGTCGTATTCAATGGCATAACCGGGCCGCAAAATATGGGCGTTTTCCAAGCCCGGCATGGAGCGCACCAGCGCGTACTGAATGTCAAACGGCAAGCTGGTGCTGATGCCGTTGGGGTAATACTCGTGGGTGGTCAGGCCCTCGGGCTCCAGAAAAATCTGGTGGCTGTCTTTATCCGCAAAGCGGTTGATCTTATCTTCTACGCTGGGGCAATAGCGCGGCCCCACGCCTTCGATCTTGCCGGTAAACATGGGGCTGCGGTCAAAGCCGCTGCGGATGATGTCATGGGTACGCTCGTTGGTGTGGGTGATCCAGCACGACATCTGCTGCGGGTGCTGCTCGGGCCGTCCCATGAAGCTGAACACCGGCATATGTTCGCTCATGCCACCTGCCATGCCATCACCGGGTTGCTCGGTGCACTTGCTGAAGTCAATGCTGCGGCCATCCAGCCGCGGTGGCGTGCCGGTCTTGAGGCGACCCTGCGGCAGCTTGAGCTCTTTCAAGCGCCCACTCAGTGACACCGCTGGCGGGTCACCGGCGCGCCCAGCTGCGTAGTTATTGAGCCCGACATGGATCTTGCCGTCCAGAAACGTCCCAGCGGTCAGCACCACGGTGCTTGCCCTGAAGCGAATGCCCACCTGGGTGACGGCGCCGACCACCCGGTCGCCTTCCACCATGAGGTCGTCAACGGCTTGTTGGAACAACCACAGGTTAGGCTGGTTTTCCAGGCGGTGACGAATGGCGGCTTTGTACAAAACACGGTCGGCCTGAGCACGGGTCGCGCGCACCGCCGGACCTTTGGAAGAGTTGAGAATACGGAACTGGATGCCGGCTTCAT
This sequence comes from Rhodoferax sp., assembly GCA_029946045.1. Taxonomy (GTDB): domain Bacteria; phylum Pseudomonadota; class Gammaproteobacteria; order Burkholderiales; family Burkholderiaceae_C; genus Rhodoferax. The sequence goes on along the minus strand of JAQSDS010000110.1, from coordinate 562 downwards.
CGGTCACCGCTGCCATGGCGCCACCCATCGCATCGACCTCCTTCACCAAGTGCCCTTTGCCAATGCCGCCGATCGACGGGTTGCAACTCATCTGCCCCAGGGTCTCGATGTTGTGGCTCAGCAGCAAGGTCTTGCAGCCCATGCGGGCCGCAGCCAAAGCGGCCTCGGTCCCGGCATGGCCGCCGCCAACGACGATCACGTCGAAATGTTGTGGGTAGTACATGGTGGTCATCCAGATGGGGGCAAATCACAAGCCGCGCCAGCCCAGCGCGCGCAAGCAAAGGACCGATTTTACCGATGCACCTGAAATGCTGCTCTGCGTGGGTGCGATTCGAACTGATGTGACGTCTCTAGACATTGCGGGTCAGACCACTCGCAAAGCGACGTGCTCTGAACCCAACTGATCCTAAGTAGGGGTTACACCCAACCCGGCACGGCGACCGGGCCATGCGCATGCGGTTTTGGGGTGAAAACACACGCGAAATTGAAGGTGCCTTGCGCCGACTGCTTTCTGCGCGCGCCTTCCACCCCAAAGCCCGGTCGCATGACCCAATCCCCGCGC
>JAQSDS010000109.1 GCA_029946045.1 Rhodoferax sp. | reverse complement strand
CAATCATGTGCGTGGGCTTGAGCACGATGCGGGTCACCGAGTTGTGGATGCCGCCACGGCCACCCGTGATCTCCGAGCCCGGCTGGTTGACCAGCTTCTCCTGTGCGTGGTACATCAAACACATGCCATTGCGCACACGCTGGCTCACCACCGCGCGGGCAGTCAAGGCACCGTTCAGGTTGAACAACTCGATCCAGTCGTTGTCCTCAATGCCTGCGCTTTTGGCGTCATCTTCACTGATCCAGACGATCGGGCCGCCACGGCTCAGGGTGAGCATGTGCAGGTTGTCGCTGTAAGTGCTGTGAATGCCCCACTTCTGGTGTGGCGTGATGAAGTTCAGCGCAATCTCTTTGTGGCCATTGGGCTTGCGGTCCTGGATGGCGTTGGTGGTCTTCAGGTCCACCGGTGGCCGGTAGCTGCTGAAACCTTCGCCAAACGCCGTCATCCACGGGTGATCCATGTAGAACTGCTGACGGCCGGTGAGGGTGCGCCATGGGATCATCTCGTGCACGTTGGTGTAACCGGCGTTGTACGACACGGTCTCACTTTCGATGCCGCTCCAGGTGGGGCTGGAGATGATCTTGCGTGGCTGCGCCTGAATGTCGCGGAACCGGATCTTTTCGTCCTCGCGGTGGATCGCCAGGTGGGTGTGGTCCAGCCCGGTTTGTTTACCCAGGGCTTCCCAGGCTTTTACCGCCACATGGCCATTGGTTTCGGGTGCGAATTGCAGGATGACTTCGCAGGCATCAATGTCGCTCTCGATCTTGGGCATGCCGCAGGTCACGCCGGCATCGGTGGTCAGGCCATTGAGCTGACCCAGCTGGGTCACTTCAATCTTGGTGTCCCAGCTGATGCCCTTGCCACCATTGCCCACCTTGTTCATCAGCGGGCCAACAGCGATGAAGCGCTTGTACACATTGGGGTAGTCGCGTTCAACGACCGCAAAACTGGGGCCGGTCTTGCCGGGAATCAGGTCAATCTCGCCTTTCTTCCATTCCTGAACGCCGAAGGGTTGTGCCATTTCGGCCGGGGTGTCGTGCATGATGGGGGTCAGCACCATGTCGCGCTCCACACCCAGATGGCCAACGCAGATTTCGCTGAATTTCTTGGCAAAACCTTTGTAGATTTCCCAGTCACTGCGCGACTGCCAGGCCGGGTCCACCGCCGTGCTCAGGGGATGGATGAACGGGTGCATGTCGCTGGTGTTCATGTCGTTCTTTTCGTACCAGGTGGCGGTGGGCAGCACGATGTCGGAGTAGAGGCAAGTGGTGCTCATGCGGAAGTCCAGCGTGACCACCAGATCGAGCTTGCCTTCCGGCGCCTTGTCGTGCCAGACCACTTCCTTGGGACGTGCGTCGTCCAAGCCCAGGTCTTTGCCCTGTACGCCGTGTTTGGTGCCCAGCAGGTGTTTCAAAAAGTACTCGTGCCCTTTGCCGCTGGAGCCCAGGATGTTGGAGCGCCAGACAAACATGTTGCGCGGCCAGTTGTTGGGGTGGTCGGGGTCTTCGCAGCTCATGGTCTGGCTGCCGTCCTTCAAGCCCTTGATCAGGTAATCCTTAGGCTCCATGTTGGCCGCAGTCGCTGCACGAACCACTTCGAGCGGGTTCGTCTTGAGCTGCGGTGCGCTGGGCAGCCAGCCCATGCGTTCTGCCCGGACGTTGTAGTCGATCATGCTGCCGCCAAATTTGGCCTTGTCAGCCAAAGGCGAGAGAATTTCGTCCACGCCCACGGTTTCATAACGCCACTGGTCGGTGTGCGCGTAAAAGAAGCTGGTACCGTTCATTTGCCGGGGCGGACGAATCCAGTCGAGCGCGAAGGCCAGCGCGGTCCAGCCAGTTTGCGGCCGCAGTTTTTCCTGGCCCACGTAGTGCGCCCAGCCGCCACCACTTTGGCCAATACAGCCGCACATCATCAGCATGTTGATGACGCCGCGGTAGTTCATGTCGGCATGGAACCAGTGGTTCATGGCCGCACCAATAATCACCATCGACTTGCCGTGCGTCTTGTCGGCGTTTTCGGCAAACTGGCGCGCCACGGTAATGAGTTGCTCGCGCGGTGTGCCGGTGATGCGCTCTTGCCAGGCCGGGGTGTAAGGGGTGTCGTCGTTGAAGTCCTTGGCGGCCATTTCTCCGCTCAATCCACGCGCCACGCCGTAGTTGGCCACTTGCAGGTCGAACACGGTGGCCACCAGGGCTTCGCGCTTGTCGCCTTCCTTGCCCAGCGAGATGCGTTGCACCGGGACGGTACGCACCAGCACATTGTTGGCAGCATCGCCGCTGGCGTTGTTGGGGAAATGTTCGCTGACGATGCCACCAAAGTAGGGGAAACCGACCTTGGCTGTTTCCAAGCTGGCCTCATCACCTTCCATCACGGTGAGCTTGAGTTTGACCTCGGTGCCATGGCGCGCTTCCTTGGCTTCCAGGTTCCATTGGCCTTCGTCAGCGCGGCCATCGGCACCCCAGCGGAAGCCAATCGCGCCGTTGGGCAACACCACTTTGCCGCTCATGTCCAGCGCGACGGTTTTCCACTCAGGATTGTTGGCCGCGCCGAGCTTGCCATTGAAGTCGGAGGCGCGAACATAGCGGTCTGGCACCATGACGGTGTCCCCGCTGGGCAGTAGCTTTTCCTTGAGCATGACCAGCATGGGCATGTCGGTGTAACGACGCACATAGTTGTCAAAGTATTCGCTGCGCTGGCCGTTGTCCGGGAAGTAGAACTCTTTCAGGATCACATGGCCCATGGCCATGGCCACGGCAGCATCCGTGCCTTGTTTTGGCTTCATCCAGATGTCGGACAGTTTGGCCACTTCAGAGTAATCCGGTGTGACGGCCACGGTCTTGGTGCCCTTGTAACGCACTTCGGTAAAGAAGTGGGCGTCGGGCGTGCGGGTTTGTGGAATGTTCGAGCCCCAGGCAATGATGTACGACGAGTTGTACCAGTCGGCAGATTCAGGCACGTCGGTTTGCTCGCCCCAGATCTGCGGACTGGCCGGTGGCAGGTCGCAGTACCAGTCGTAAAAGCTGATCGGCACGCCCCCAATCAAGCCAAGGTAGCGGCTGCCTGCGGCATACGACACCATCGACATGGCGGGAATGGGTGAGAAGCCGATGATGCGGTCTGGTCCATATTGCTTGATGGTGAAGACGTTGGCCGCGGCCACCATCTCGTTGACCTCGTCCCAACTGGAGCGCACAAAGCCGCCCATGCCGCGCTGGGTCTGGTAGCTTTGGCGCTTGGCATCGTTCAGGGCAATCGATGCCCATGCTTCGACCGGGGCCTGGGTCTGGCGTGCTTCGCGCCAGAGTTTGAGCAGCCCGCCACGCACCATCGGGTACTTGACCCGGTTGGCGCTGTACAGATACCAGCTGTAGCTGGCACCGCGGGCGCAGCCACGCGGTTCGTGGTTGGGCATGTCCCAACGCGTGCGCGGGTAATCGGTTTGCTGGGTTTCCCAGGTCACGATGCCGCCCTTGACGTAAATCTTCCACGAGCACGAACCCGTGCAGTTCACGCCGTGGGTCGAGCGCACGATCTTGTCGTGGGCCCAGCGGTCGCGATAAGCGTCTTCCCAGGTGCGGTCTTCACCCGTGGTGACGCCGTGCTCACCAGAGAAGGCTTCTTTGGGTTGCGAGAAATAAGTGAGTCGATCAAGAAAGTGGCTCATGGTTTACCTCTGTAAAAATTGATTTGAAAACTTCTTGTTGTCACTGCGAGGCGTATGGCTTGCCGCGTTGCCCTCGCAATGAAGGACAAACAGGTCAGGGGTTTTTGATCTCGGACCCGGCGCGCAAATAAAACCACCAGTTCAGCACCAGGCACACCGCGTAAAAGATCGCGAAACCGTACATCGCGTACTGTGGCGTGCCGGCCTTGATCTGGGCACCGATGACCACCGGCGCGATGAAGGCGCCATAAGCGGCGATGGCTGAGGTCCAGCCCAGCACCGGGCCGGCCTGGGTGCGGTCAAAAATGACGCCGATGGTGCGGAAGGTGCTGCCGTTGCCGATGCCGCTGGCAAAGAACAGCACCATGAACAGGCCCAGGAACATCGGGAAGTACTGCTCGGGTGTGGCCGAGCCGTAGGCCTGCATCATCACGTAGCCTACCCAGACCGAGGCGATGGCCATCACCACCGAGATCACCTGGGTGACGATCGAGCCACCCAGCTTGTCGGAGATCCAGCCGCCCAGCGGGCGCACCGCCGCACCGATGAAGGGGCCCATCCACGCGTAAGTCAGCGCCGACGGGGCGTTCGGGTTCTTCAGCGTATGCTGCAGCACGCCGGCCGCGTCGGGCACGTGCTGGTAGCCAAAGATCACCGTGATGGCCAGTGGCAGCGCCATCGAGAATCCGATGAACGAACCGAAGGTGACGATGTACAGCGCGGTGAGTGACCAGGTGTGCTTGTTGCTGAAGATCGCGAACTGCTTCTTCACGCCTTCCTTCATCTCGCCGAAAGCGGCCAGCTTCATCATGCCCAGCGCCAGGATCACGTCCAGCGGGATCGCCACCCACATGCTCAGCAGGCCCAGGCCGGTGGGCTTGGGCAGGTAGAGGTAGAGCATAAAGATCGCCGGCACGAAAGCCAGTGTGTACAGGTAGGTGATCTTGGCGAATGCCACCAACGGAGAACCGGTGTTGGGCGACACTGTCTTCAGGTTGTTCATGCCGAACCAGCACAGGATGGACAGAGGCACCAGCGATACCACCCAGGCAAAACCTGCGTTCTGGATCCATGTCGGCGTTCCAGCGACGATCTTGCCGAAGATCCAGCCACTGTCCTTGACCAGTTGGGTCGACCCACCACCAAAATCACCGAACAGGCCGATGGTCATGACCAAAGGAATCACAACCTGCATCGTTGTGACGCCGAAGTTACCCAGTCCGGCATTCAGGCCCAGACCGGTGCCCTGCAGCCGCTTGGGGAAAAAGGTGCTGATATTGGACATGGAACTGGCAAAATTGCCACCGCCCACACCTGACCAGAGTGCCATCAGCTGAAAGGTCCACAGGGGCCAATCGGGGTGCTGCAGCACGACCCCGGTGCCAAGGGCAGGGGCCAGCAACATGGCGGTGGTCAGGAAAATGGTGTTGCGCCCGCCAGCCAGCCGAATCAGGAAAGATGCCGGAATGCGCATGGTGGCACCCGAAATGCCGGCGATGGCGGTCAGCGTGAACAATTCGGCCTGGGTAAATGGAAAGCCCAGGTTGAGCATTTGCACCGTGATGATGCCCCACATGCCCCACACGGCAAAGCCACAGAGCAACGCCGGAACGGAGATCCACAAATTACGGTAAGCGATTTTTTTACCGGTGGTCTCCCAGAACTGGGTGTCTTCCGGGCGCCAGTCGGCGATGTCAGCGCCTGATGCTTGTGTATTGCTCATAGGGTCTTTCAGTTGGAAATGATTTGTGCCTGTAGCTCAGGCGGGCTTTTGTGGGCCATGTACTCGGAGGCGCGCACTTCGGTCAGGTACATCCAGATCAGGGACACCCACACCACGCCGTACATCAGCATGAAGGAACTGGAGCGGATGCCGGTGAGGTCCAGCAGGGCGCCGAACATGATGGGCAGAACGAACCCGCCCATGCCACCCGCCAGGCCCACAATGCCACTGATGGTGCCGATGTTGTCGGGATAGTCGTCGCTGATGTATTTGAAGACGCTGGCCTTGCCAAATGCCATGGCAATGCCCAGGATGAACATCAAACCAGTGAACAGGTACACATTCAGGCCAATATGAAAGGTTTGCGGCCCGTTCACGGTCGTGATGGTGAAATCGGTTTGTGGATAGCTCAGCAGGAACAGGCAGATCCAGCACACCCACAACACCCACCAGGTCACGCTGTGCGCGCCATACTTGTCCGATAACCAGCCACCGACAG
>JAQSDS010000108.1 GCA_029946045.1 Rhodoferax sp. | reverse complement strand
CACGCTGGCCTTGCTGGATGCCTACGAGGCAGCGCTGGGGCCGATGCTGGCCGTGCCTTGCAGCCCGCAACTTAACCCGCCGCTGTGGGAAGCAGGTCACATCGCCTGGTTTCAGGAATTCTGGCTGGCGCGCAACCCGCAGCGCGGTTTGGGGGTACAGGCTGATCCACATGCGGCGCGTGTGCCCTCGTTGTTGCCGCAAGCCGATGCGCTTTACAACTCCAGTGTGGTGGCGCACGACAGCCGTTGGCACTTGCCCCTGCCAGATGCGCAAGCCACCCGGGCATATCTGCAGGCCACGCTGGAGCAGACCCTGAGCGCGTTGCCGGCCGAGGCCACCGACGATGCCGCCCTGTACTTTCACCGCTTGGCCTTGTTCCATGAAGACATGCACGGCGAGGCGGCCATCTACATGGCGCAGGCCCTGGGCTTGGCGCTGCCGCCAGCGCTTATCCGCGACCGGACGCCGCGAACCCGTGGCCCAGCGCAGTTGCTCAAGTTGGCGGCGGGTGACTGGACGCTGGGTTACACAGGCAATGGTTTTGCCTTTGACAACGAACTCGGGGTCCATGGCGTGCAGCTGGCTGCCTATGCCATCGACGACCGACCCGTGTCGTGGCGGCGCTATTTGCCCTTTGTCGAGACGGGTGGCTATGCCGACGCCCAGTGGTGGTCCTGCCTGGGCTGGCAGTGGCGGCAAGCCGGGCAGGGTGCTGCGCTTTTGGACCGCCCGCGTTATCTGCGCCAGGTTAGCCAGGGCCAGGGCGCGCTGGTGTGGGAGCAATGCCGCTTTGGCCAGTGGCAGGCGCTGGACCTGGAGGCGCCCGCTTGCCACCTGAGTTATTTCGAGGCCGAGGCCTGGTGTCGCTGGGCCGGCCGCCAATTGCCCACCGAAGCACAGTGGGAGCAGGCCGCCATGACCCAGGCTGGTTTTCACTGGAGTGAGGTCTGGGAATGGACCGCCAGCACGTTCTGCCCGTACCCCGGTTTTTTCGCCCATCCCTACCTTGACTACTCGGCCCCCTGGTTTGGCGACCGGCCGGTGCTGCGCGGTGCCAGTTGGGCAAGCGCCGGGCGCATGGTGCACCCGCGCTACCGCAATTACTTCACGCCGGAGCGCAACGACATCCATGCCGGGTTCAGAACCTGCACCGCTTAAACATGGCACTTGGTTGACAGCCATCACAGGCCAGGCATTCGCATCAACATCAGGCACGCGCCCACATCACGGCAAAGCGGCCGGCATCTGCGGTGGGCTCATCGGTCCATATTAGTGGCTCGGCGAAACCCGCCTCACGCAGCAACTGCGAAAAACCAGCCACCGTCCACTTGTAGGAATTCTCGGTATGGATGCGCTCGCCCTGGCTGAAGGCGCGCTGGCCGCCCGGCCACTGCACAGTCAGGTCGCGATGCGCCACCAGGTGCATTTCAATGCGCGACTCCATGCGGTTGAACAAGGCGAGATGCGCCCAGTCGGCCAGCCGCATGTCGGTGCCCACCAGCCGGTTCACGTTGGAGATCAGGTTGCGGTTGAAGGCGGCCGTGACCCCCAGGGCATCGTCGTAAGCGGCTTCCAGTTCAGTGGCGTCTTTCACCAGATCCACCCCAATCAGCAGCCCACTGCCCGCCACCGGACCACAGGCCGCGCGCACCTGGCGCAAGAAAACCAGGGCCTGAGTTGGGGTGAAGTTGCCAATGCTCGACCCCGGGTAAAAAAGCAGCCTTGGGCCCGCGCCGGGCTCACCTGCCTCGGGCGGCAAATCCAGTTCTTTTGAAAAATCAAGCCCAATGCCGACCAGGTCCATGGCCGGGTACTGGCGCTGCAACACGTTCAGGGTGCCGCGCAAAAAATCCACCGAGATGTCCACCGCCACATAACGACTGGGGCTCAGCACCTCAAACAGACCGGCAGCCTTGCCACAGTTGCCCGCGCCCAGGTCAATCAGCGTGGCCCCGGGTGGCATGGCCCGGGCCATGGCTTGTGCATGCATCTTGAAGATCGCCGCCTCGGTGCGCGTTGGGTAGTACTCGGGGAGTTCGGTGATGGCCTCGAACAGGCGCGAACCCAGCGCGTCGTACAAAAATTTAGGGCTGACCGTGGCGCCGCCAGGCTGCGGATTCGTTGTCAGGCCCTGGATGAGCTCGTGGCGGATGTGCTCGGCGCTGTCGTGGTGCAGTTGGACAAAGTCAGGCGTTTTCATGGCTTGCGGTGAGTGGCTGAGGCCTGATCGTAGCGCCCACAGCGGCAAATTGCATATCCATTACCATTGCCCCCGGCTTTGGCGCACCTTGACATGCGTCAACCGCATTTATTCATCCACAGAAAGCGCTTTATGCTCATGACTTCACGCCGTTTTACCCTCAACACCTTGCTTGCCTGCGCCGTCCTTGGCCTCAGCGGCCAAAGCTTCGCGCAACAGGTCTTCAAGATCACCGCCATCCCCGACGAATCACCCACCGAACTGGCGCGCAAGGCCGCGCCGCTGGTGACTTACCTGTCGCAAAAACTGGGTATGACCGTGGAGTTCACCCCGGTGTCCGATTACGCTGCCGCCGTGGAAACACTGGTGAACAAACAGGTCGATATGGCCTGGTTTGGCGGCTTCACCTTTGTTCAGGCCAACGTGCGCTCGGGCGGCAAGGTGCTGCCGTTGGTGCAACGCGCCGAAGACGCCAACTTCAAATCGGTTTTCATCACGGCACAGCCTGACATCAAGTCGCTGGCCGACCTGAAAGGCAAAACCCTCAGCTTTGGCTCGGCGTCGAGCACTTCCGGCCACCTGATGCCACGCAACTTTCTGCTGGAAGCCAAAATCAACCCCGACACCGACCTCAAGCGCGTGGCTTTCTCGGGCGCCCATGACGCGACCATTGCCGCTGTGGCGGCAGGCAAGGTCGATGCTGGTGCGCTCAATATTTCGGTCTGGGACAAATTTGTGGCCGACAAAAAGGTCGACCCCAGCAAGGTTCGGGTGTTCTACACCACGCCCGCTTATTTTGACTACAACTGGACCGTGCACGCCGACATGGCGCCCGCCTTGCGTGCCAAGCTCACACAAGCGTTTTTGGACCTGAACAGCAGCACACCCGAAGGCAAGGCCTTGCTTGATTTGCAGCGCGCCAGTCGTTTCATCCCGACCCAGGCCGCCAATTACCAGGGCATCGAAGCCGCAGCCCGCAGTGCCGGCCTGCTCAAGTAAGCAAGGCGGCTTGTTGCGATGCAAATAGCCTTGCAGGGCTGCTCGGCGCAGCACCCGTCGGCACCAGCAGCGGCCGCGCTGGCGCTCAAGGCCATGGAGCTGCGCCTGGCGCAGGGCGAGCAGGTGGCCATCATTGGCCCCTCGGGCGCCGGCAAGACCACGCTGCTGCAAGTGTTGGCCTGCGCCCTCAAACCGAGCGGGGGCCAATTGCTGCTCGATGGGCGCGATCCGTGGACGCTGCGCACGCCAGAGCTGCAACGCCTACGCGGTCAACTCTGTCTCGCCCCTCAGGTGCCGCCGCTGCCGCCGCGCCAGCGGGTCATCACGGCTGTGCTTGCTGGCCTGCTGCCGGGCATGGGGCTGTGGGCCAGCTTGGGCAATTTGCTCTACCCACGGCAGATCGAACTGGCTGAGGCGGCACTGGCGCGTTTTGACCTGGCTGAAAAATTGTTCGAGCGGGTCGACCGGCTTTCGGGGGGCGAGCGCCAGCGCGTTGGGCTGGCGCGGTTGGCCGTGGCCAATGCGCGCCTGTTGCTGGTCGATGAGCCGCTGTCGGCGCTCGACCCCGAGCGAGCCCGCCAGGCCTGCGCTTCGATCACTGCCGTGGCACGTGAACAGCAGGCCACACTGGTGGCCACCTTGCACCATGTCGACATGGCGCTGCAGCATTTCCCTCGCATCGTGGGTTTGCGTGATGGCGAAGTGGTGTTTGACCTGCCCACTGCCGAGGTGACGCCTGAGCGCCTGACCGATCTGTACGCGCGCCATCTGGACGAGCTGACCGGGCCAGCGGCACCGCTGGAGTTGTCGGTGGCCGCTGTCCCGGCCTTGACCTGCCGCTGACATGGGGACCCTGCGCACACTGGCTGCGGCACGACGCGACCCCGCCTGGATCGGCCGACTGTTTGCGCTGCTCGCCACTGGCGTGGTGGCTTGGCCGCTGCTGGTGCTGGCTGAATTCAAACCCTGGACGCTCTTTAGCCCTGAAAGCCTGCGCCCCAGCTTGCATTTTCTGGGGGACTTTTTCCCACCCAAGCTGGAACCGGAGTTTTTGCTGCTGGTGGCGCACGAGACCTGGCGCACCGTAGCCATCGCCACGGCGGGCATCATACTGGCGCTGGGTTGGGCCATCCCGCTGGCCTTGATCGCGGCGCGCCCGCTCTCGGTGTCTTCCCTGTCGGGTCGCATGGCCTTCCTACCCGCTGTGCTTCGTCAGGCAGTGCGCTGGCTGCTGATGTTGCTCCGAAGTGTGCCCGAGCTGATCTGGGCGTTGATCTTTGTCCGGGTGGTCGGTTTGGGGCCGACCTCGGGTGTGCTGGCCATCGCGCTCACCTACGCCGGTATGCTGGGCAAGGTTTACGCCGAAATCCTTGAATCCAGTGATGCGCAACCTACACAAAACCTGCTTCGCAACGGCAGCGGCCGCTTGCAGGCATTTTTTTACGGCTTGCTGCCGCAAAGCGCTACTGAGCTCACCAGCTACACCGTCTACCGCTGGGAATGCGCGATTCGCTCTTCGGCCGTGCTGGGCTTTGTCGGTGCCGGCGGGTTGGGTCAGCAGATGGATGCCTCGATGAAGATGTTCAACGGCAGCGAGGTCGCCACCATGTTGCTGGTGTTCATGGGCCTGGTCTGGCTGGCGGACCGCGCCAGCGGCCTGCTGAGAAAGGCGCTGGCATGAGCCCCGTGCGTCCACCGCCGCTATGGCACTGGCGCTGCAAGGCCTGCTGGCTCAACCTTGGGCTGCTGGTCTTGGTGCTGGCCAGCTTCATGTCGCTGGATTTGCAGTGGGGCAAATTTTTGTCCGTAGATGCGTTGGCGTCCATGGGGCGTTTTGTCAGTGAGTTGCTGGTGCCGCAAACCGCCCCGGCGTTTCTGCACAAAGTGCTTTGGGCCAGCCTGGAGACGCTGGCCATGTCGGCGCTGGGCACGGCGCTGGCCGCCGTGGCCGGTTTGGCGCTGGCCTTGCCTGCGGCCAGAACGCACCCCGGGGACGCGGCACGCTGGCGTGCCCTGACCCGGTTGCTGCTCAATGCGCTGCGCAGCATTCCTGAACTGGTCTGGGCGGCGCTGCTGCTGATCTCGGCCGGGCTGGGCCCGCTGGCAGGCACCCTGGCCTTGGCACTGCACACCACCGGTGTGTTGGGTCGCTTGTTTGCCGAGAGTTTCGAAAACCAGCCAACGGGTCCGGCTGAGGCCCTGCGGGTGCGTGGTTTATCCAAGGCCAAGGTGTTCTGGTACGCTGATTTCCCCCAGGCCTTGCCGCAATTGGTGAGTTACACGCTGTACCGCTGGGAAAACAATATTCGCGCCGCAGCCGTGCTGGGTGTGGTCGGCGCAGGCGGCCTGGGGTCCATGCTGGCCTTTCACATGGGTTTGTTCCAGATGATGGAAACCAGCTCGGTGCTGATCGCCATGATGCTGCTGGTGGCCGTGGTCGACGCTTTGAGTTACTTTGCCCGCTGGGTGATGCAGCGCTGAATAATTGAGTGTCAGATGCCAATTCATGTCGCTTTTGGATTTGGAATGCGGTGCTTTGGGGGAGTGCAATTCAAAGTGATGTGACACCCTGAAGAAATCAAGGCATTACGTCAAATCCGGCCCGGCGACTGGGCTATGCGCATGCGGTTTTGGGGTGAAAACACACGCGAAATTGAAGCTGCGATATGCAAGCGCTCATCGCCGCGCGCCTTCCACCCCAAAGCCCGGTCGCATA
>JAQSDS010000107.1 GCA_029946045.1 Rhodoferax sp. | reverse complement strand
ACCAAACCGGCAATCACCAGACTGGCCGAGGCGCGCAGGTCGGTCGCCATCACGGTGGCACCGGACAAGGCGCGCACGCCTTCGACCACAGCCACTTTGCCGTCAATCTGGATGTTGGCGCCCAGCCGAACCAGCTCGTTGACGTGCATGAAACGGTTCTCGAAAATGGTCTCGGTCACTTTGGATGTGCCTTGCGCCACGGTATTGAGCGCCATGAACTGGGCTTGCATGTCGGTCGGAAAACCGGGGTATTCGGTGGTGCGAAAGTGCTGTGCCTTGAGGTGCTGGGCACCGCTTGATTGAACGCGAATGCCATCAGCCACCTTGCTGACCGTGACACCGGCGTCACGCAGTTTTTCCACCACTGCCTCAAGGTGATCGATGCGGCCATGCTGCGCCACCACGTCACCGCCAGCCGCGGCCACGGCACACAGGAAGGTCCCCGTTTCAATGCGGTCAGCCACCACCTGATGGGTACAGCCGTGCAGGGTTTCAACGCCCTGGATGACGATGCGGCTGGTGCCATGGCCTTCGATGCGGGCACCCATCTGGATCAGCATCTCGGCCAGATCGGAAATCTCGGGCTCCTGTGCCGCATTTTCCAGAATGGTTTCACCTTCGGCCAGGCAGGCTGCCATCATGAAGTTCTCGGTGCCCGTGACCGTGACCATGTCGGTCGCAATACGCGCACCTTTGAGGCGCGTGCGCCCAGCTGGCAGCCTGGCGACCATGTAGCCGTGCTCGACCACAATTTCAGCCCCCATGGCAGTCAGACCCTTGATATGCTGGTCGACCGGGCGTGAGCCAATGGCGCAGCCCCCCGGCAGCGACACTTTGGCGTGACCAAAGCGCGCCAGCAACGGGCCCAGCACCAGCACCGAAGCGCGCATGGTCTTGACCAATTCATAAGGCGCTTCGGGTGTGATGACACCCGCGGCCTGCAAGCTCATGCCACCGCGCTCGCCGTGCGTCTCGGTCTGCACCCCCATGTGGCCAAGCAGCTTGCGCATGGTGGCTACGTCCTGCAAGCGCGGCACGTTGTGCAGCGTGACGGGCTCGGCCGTCAGCAAGGCGGCGCAAAGCTCGGGCAGGGCGGCGTTTTTGGCCCCGGAAATCATGACTGTGCCGTGCAAGGGTCGGCCGCCGCGAATCAGTAATTTGTCCATGGTTTAGACCGGTTGTGCCGCCCATTCGGTGGGCGTGAAAGCTTTGATGGAAAGGGCATGAACTTCGTCGGTCTTCATCTTGTCGCCCAAGCAGGCATACACCCGCTGATGGCGTGCTATGGCACGTTTGCCATCAAACTCAGGCGACACCACAACGGCATACCAGTGGCGACCATCGCCTTCGAGCGTGAGGTAGTCACAAGCCAAGCCACTGGCAATGAGTTGTTTGATTTGGTCAGCAGTCATGTGTTTACTTTCTTGAATTTGTCGTCGGTGCGCGATGCATCAGGAGCGAATTTTGTAGCCCATGCGCAGTAAGAGCAGCGCCCAGGCGCCAACGCCCACGGTGGCCGTGGCCACCACGCCCAGACTAAACCAGGGTGAGACATCGCTGACCCCGAAAAAGCCAAAACGAAAACCATCGATCATGTAGAAAAACGGATTGAAGTGACTCACGGTTTGCCAGAACGGCGGCAAGGAATGGATGGAGTAGAAGACCCCGCTCAAAAACGTCATGGGCATCACGGCAAAGTTCTGGAAAGCGGCCATTTGCTCAAATTTTTCTGACCATAAACCCGCCACCACGCCGAGTGCACCCATCAGGGCCGCGCCCAGCAGCGCAAACAGCCGGGCCCATACCGGCTGCGCCACAGGCGGCACGGTAAAAAACAGCGACACCGCCAACACGCCCAAGCCCACCACCAGCCCGCGCACCACGGCGGCGCCGACGTAGGCCACAAACCAGTGCCCGGCCGACAGGGGCGTGAGTAACAAGAACACCAGGTTACCCATGACTTTGCTGGCCACCAAAGACGACGAGCTGTTGGCAAAGGCGTTTTGCAGCAGGCTCATCATGGCCAGGCCGGGAATCAGAAAGGCGGTGTAGCTGACGTTGTCGTAGACCTTGACGTGAGACTCCAGCGCCTGACCAAAGACCAGCAAATACAGCACAGCAGTCAGGATCGGGCCCGTGATGGTTTGCGCCGCCACCCGCCAGAAGCGCAGCACCTCTTTGTACAAGAGCATTTGCCAGCCGGTCATGTGGGGCTCCTGTCGTCGCGTCCGGGGTGTTGTTGCATCACTTTTAAAAATACGTCTTCAAGGTCAGGGCGGCGAATCTCGATGTCTTGCACCTGCAGGCCCGCCTGGCGAATTTGCGACAGGTAGTGCTCTACCGCACCGGCATCTTTGGCGGGCAACTGCACCACCCGCCCGGTAACACGTGCCAGACTCGCCAGCTCGGGGGGCAAGTCGCCATCGACGGTGCAACGCAGCACATTGCCGGAGGCCGCACTGAGCAGCGCGCTGGTGCTGTCCAGCGCCACCACCTTGCCGGTTTTGAGCATGGCAATGCGGCCGCACAGGGCTTCTGCTTCTTCGAGGTAATGGGTGGTCAACAAAACGGTGTGCCCCTGCTTGTTGAGTTTGGCAATAAAGTGCCACAGCGTCTGGCGCAATTCAACGTCAACGCCGGCAGTGGGCTCGTCCAGCACGATCACAGGCGGCTTGTGCACCAGCGCCAAGGCCACCAGCACCCGGCGCTTCATGCCGCCCGAGAGCGCACGCATGTTGACGTTGGCTTTGTCGGTGAGCCCGAGGTTGTCGAGCAGCTCGTCGACCCAGACTTCGTTGTGCCTCACGCCAAAATAACCCGACTGGAACAGCAGTGCCTCGCGCACATTGAAAAAGGGGTCAAACACCAGCTCCTGAGGCACCACGCCCAAGGCACGACGGGCGGCGGCAAAGTCGGCTTGCACATCGTGGCCCATCACGCTGATGCGCCCGGCACTGGCTTTGGCCAGACCCGCCAGAATGGTGATCAGAGTGGTCTTACCGGCACCGTTGGGACCAAGCAAACCAAAAAACTCCCCTTCTTCAACCGCCAGACTGACTTGGTCAAGCGCGAGAAAGGTGCCGGCTTGGGGACCGCGTGGGGATGGGTAGCTTTTGGAGACGGATTGGAAGGAGATGGCGGGCATGGGGCCGCTATTTTACCGGGGCCTCAGGACCTGGACGGCAGGAGTTCGGCGATGCCGTACAAATCAGCCAGATCTTGCAAGCGTTGCGGGGCATCCTTGACGGCGAAGGACTTGCCCATTTTGAGCACGTTGCGGCGCATTTCAAGCAACAAGGCCAGCGCCGCCGAGTCAAAGCGGCTCAGCCGCGCGGCGTCGACGACCACCTCTGCGGCGGTCTCCTGGGCCAGGTCACTTGACAACGCCCCCAGGCAAGCCACTGCATTGGCCTGCGTGATCATTTCAGGCAACACCAGCATGTCAACCTTTGGCCGGCTTGGCGTTGGCCGCGGCGTTTGACTTGTTGCGCTCGCTCAAAGTTGCGATCAGGCCATCGAGGCCCTTGGCATTGATTTCCTGCGCAAACTGGCTGCGGTAAGTGTCAACCAGCCAAACACCGAGCACGTTGAGATTGAAAATTTTCCAGCCCGCGCCCACGCCCGGTGTTTTTTCAAGCCGGTAATCGAGCTGCACCGGGTCACCGCGGCCGGTGATCAGGGTACGCACAATCACTTCCTTGTCGTCGGGTCCGGCACGCAGGGGTTTGACACTGAAACTCAGGTTTTTCGCCTGGCTCATAGCCCCGGCGTAGGTACGCACCAGCAGGGTCTTGAATTCCGACTCCAGACGCTTGCGTTGCTCGGGGGTTGCCTGGCGCCAGGCCGGGCCCACTGCGGACGATGTCATGCGCTGAAAGTTCAGGTGCGGCATGACTTTTTCGTCGACCAGCTCGATGATGCGCGACACATCACCCGCCTGTACCGCCTTGTCGGCCTGGATGGTGTCAAGCGCGTCCTTGGTGAGCCGGTTGATCAAGGCATCAGGCGCTTCGTCTGCGGCATGGACCGGCAGCACGACAAGCAGTGACAGGCTGGCCGCAAGGGCCAGCAACCATTGGTTCAATGTACGTTTTTTCATGTTCATGGATTCCAAAAATATTAGTTGGCTGAATTGCCATCCACCGCGTCACCTGGCTCGGCATCATCAGGCGGGTTGCCGTCATAGACATCATTTTGACGACGCTGCAAAAAGGCGTCACGGGTGAAGGTATAGGGGTCCAGCGCCACCTGATCCAGCATACCGGTGGCGTCGAGCAAGCGGGCACGCCGGTTCAACAAAGCCAGCGAGGTCAGCGCGTTGCGTGTCGACACGTCATTGACGCCAGAGACCAGATTGCCCTGGAGGTCCACCGGCAAGGCAACGGTATCGCGCACCGTGGACGGCCCCAGCAGCGGCAAAATCAGGTAGGGACCGGCAGCTACGCCCCAATGACCCAATGTCTGACCAAAGTCTTCGGTGTGACGTTCAATGCGCATTTCGGAAGCGATGTCGAGTATGCCGCCAAGGCCCAGGAAAGTATTCACACCAAAACGCACCAGGCTGTTGCCTGCCGCCTCGCCCTTGAGTTGCAGGCTGTTGTTGACAATCGACCAGGCATCCTGGAGGTTGGCAAAGAAATTGGTCACACCGGTCCGCAGCGGTGACGGCACGACATCCCGGTAGGCGGTGGCGACCGGCTTGACAACGGCCCGGTCTACCGTGTCATTGAGCTGGTACACGCCCCGATTGAAGGGCTCCAGCGGGTCACGCTGGTCAGCATTGGGCCCGGTGGCACAGCCACTCAACAAGAGCGCAGCCAACATCGCAACGGCCCATAAACCGCGGGACAGGGTGCCGTTTGGTTGATCCCTCAAAGATTTCATTACTTCACCTGACTGTTATTGCCTGCCGCTGGATCGGCTGCTTTGCTGAACAAGAACTGGCTGATGAGATTTTCCAACACCACGGCCGACTGGGTGCTGGAAATGGTATCCCCCGCTGTCAGCGTTTTTTCGTCGGCGCCGGGTTCAATGCCCAGATACTGCTCTCCGAGCAAACCGCTGGTGAGGATTTTGAGTGAGCTGTCCTTGGGGAAAACATAGCGGTTTTCCAGCGCCAGCGTCACCACAGCCTGAAACGATTTGTCATCAAAGACAATTTTTTCAACGCGCCCAACCACCACGCCGGCACTGCGCACCGCCGCCTTGGGCTTGACGCCGCCTACGTTGTCAAACTTGGCCTGAACCTGGTAGGTTTTTTGGAAACTCAAACTCAGCAAATTGGCCGACTGGAGCGCCAAAAACAAAATGGCGACGGCACCAATCAGCACAAAAAGGCCCACCCAGACATCATTTTTTGAACGTTGCATAAATCTTCTTTCTATTCAGTTGGGGACAGAGCTGGTGCGCTTCGCGTCACTGCGGTCTTTCCCACAAGGTCTTCGTATTGTTGGGAACAGAGCTTGTGCGCTTCATATCGTAAACATCAAGGCGGTCAGGATGAAATCCAGACCGAGCACGGCCAGCGAGGCCACCACCACCGTGCGCGTGGTGGCGCTGGCCACACCTTCGGGCGTGGCTTGGGCCTCAAAGCCCTGTAGCAGCGCAATAAAGGTCACGGTAAAGCCAAACACCATGCTCTTGATGACGCCATTGCCCACGTCTTTCCAGACATCCACACCGCCCTGGATCTGGCTCCAAAAGGAACCCGCATCGACCCCGATCATGAGCACCCCCACGACCCAGCCGCCAATGATGCCCATGGCACTGAACACCGCAGCGAGCAAGGGCATGGCAATGACACCGGCCCAAAACCGCGGTGCCAAAATGCGCTGCACCGGGTCGACCGCCATCATTTCCATGACGCTGATTTGTTCGCCCGCCTTCATCAAGCCGATCTCGGCAGTGAGCGAGGTGCCTGCGCGCCCGGCAAAC
Source organism: Rhodoferax sp. (assembly GCA_029946045.1). Classification (GTDB taxonomy): domain Bacteria; phylum Pseudomonadota; class Gammaproteobacteria; order Burkholderiales; family Burkholderiaceae_C; genus Rhodoferax. Next base: position 57 of record JAQSDS010000107.1, on the reverse strand, counting down.
AGCAAGGCGGTGACCACCGGACCAAGCTCACGCACCAGGCTCAGGGCAACCAGGAGC
>JAQSDS010000106.1 GCA_029946045.1 Rhodoferax sp. | reverse complement strand
TGGACACCTTGGTGTTGTACTCAATGCGCACACCCAGTTCAACAATACGCTGCACCTCGGCGTCCAGCACCTGGCGCGGCAAGCGGTATTGCGGTATGCCAAAACGCATCATGCCGCCAGGCAAGGGGCCAGCCTCGATCACCGTGACCGCATGGCCCAACCGGGCCAGCTGGTAGGCCGCCGACAGGCCAGACGGCCCGGCCCCGACCACCATCACTTTTTTGCCTGAACTGGCTGGCGGCTTGGGAAACTTCCAGCCCTGATTGATGGCTTCATCACCCAGAAAGTGTTCGACCGAGTTGATGCCCACAGGTGAATCGAGTTGACCCCGGTTACACGCGCCTTCGCAGGTGTGGTAACAGACCCGGCCCATGATGGCGGGAAACGGGTTGTCTTCGACCAGGGTACGCCAGGCTTCCTGGTAGTTGCCCGACTCGGCATGAAACAACCAGCCCTGGATGTTTTCACCGGCTGGGCACTGGTGGTTGCACGGCGGTTTGCGGCTTAAATAGACCGGGCGCTCGGTGCGCCAGGAGCCCGTATGGTTGGCCAGCGAACTGCCGACATCGAGTGTGATGGCAAAAGGTTTTTGCATAGTGTCCTCAACGGGTTAGGTCAACAAACCAAAACGGCGGATATTGCGGTCAGCGCGTGCTTGCAACCGGGCCAGCGTGGCCACATCGGGCTGCTTGCCAAACAGGTGGGCAAAGCGCTTCTGCGGCTTCAGGTAGTCTTCAACCGGGACTTGATGGCGGATTTTCAGCACGCCGGTGACCTCGCCGCGTTCGGCCTCAAACACCGGGAAAACACCACTTTCAACGGCCAGACGCGACAACTTGATGGTGTCATGCGAAGCAGCGCCCCAGCCCAGCGGGCAAGGCACAAAAATATGGATGTAACGCGCACCGCGCATGGTCATGGCCTTGGTCACCTTGTATTCGAGGTCACGCAAATCGGCCACGGTGGCGGTAGCCACATAGGGAATTTCATGCGCCATGGCGATTTGCGGGACGTTTTTGCCCTGACCAAAATCGTTGCCCGGGTGCTTCCCCACAGCCATGGTGGTGGCCGTGCGTGCTGCTGGCGGCGTGGCACTGGAACGCTGGACGCCGGTGTTCATGTAGGCCTCGTTGTCGTAGCAGATGTAGAGCACATCGTCGTTGCGCTCAAACATGCCCGACAAGCAGCCAAAGCCAATGTCGGTGGTGCCACCGTCGCCGCCTTGCGCCACCACCCGCACGTCCGTGCGGCCCTTGGCTTTCATGGCGGCGGCAATGCCGGTGGCCACGGCCGCCGTGTTGCCAAACAGCGAGTGGATCCAGGGCATTTGCCACGAAGTTTCCGGGTAGGGTGTGGAAAACACCTCCAGGCAACCCGTGGCGTTGGCAGCGATCAACTGGCCGTTGGTGGCAGCCATGGCGGCATCAATGGCATAACGCGCACCCAGTGCCTCGCCGCAGCCCTGACAGGCACGGTGGCCGGAGTTGAGCGAATTGCTACGGGCGGCACCCGACTGAACACTGCGTTGCTCAGGGGCGAGCAAGCGGTTGCCGACAGTGAACGTGCCGGTTTGGTAAAACTTGACCAATGACTGTTCCATGATGATTCTTTCAGTTCAGTTGGACATCAGGCGCCGGGCGCCGGCACCGTACCCATGTCGCGCAGGATGCCCTCGGCGATCGGCCCGGAACGGCGCTGCGTTTTTTCGCGCTCCAGCACCCGGTTGACCACCGCCCAGTCCAGGTCCAGAAAAGTCAGCAGTTCCAGCTTGTCGGCAATGGCATCCAGCAGCAATTGGTGCACCGAGGCCTTGGTGATGGCGCGCCCACCCAGACCGGCCACCACGGTCAGCACCGGCTGCGGACGGTTGCGCACCGCGCTGCGTACATCGCGTGAAACAATGCCACCAATGCCCACGGCAAAACACTTCTCGATGACCACAATGCGCTTGGCATGGGCCGTGGCATCGCGGATGGCCGAGATCGGGAACGGACGGTACGAGGTGATGCCCAGCACACCCACCTTGACGCCCTCGGCGCGCAAATCGTCGACGGTGTCCTTGATGGTGCCCAGCACCGAGCCCAGCGCAATCACGATGGTTTCGGCGTCTTCGGTCTGGTAGGTTTTGATCAAGCCGCCAGAGTCGCGGCCAAATTCTTTCTTGAACTCGGCGGCAATCTGTGGAATCAGGTCGAGCGCTTGCATTTGCTTGGCGTGGGCCAGGTAACGCACCTCGGTAAAGGCCTCGGGGCCAACCATGGCACCGATGGTGACCGGGTCGTTGGGGTCGAGCACCTGGCGCGGCTCATAGGGCGGCAAAAACCGGTCGACCTGGGCCTGATCCGGCATGTCCACCCGCTCGTAAGCGTGGGTCAGGATGAAACCGTCCATACAGACCATCACCGGCAGCGACAGCTCCTCGGCAATCTTGAACGCCTGGATGTGCAGGTCGAGTGCTTCCTGGTTGGTTTCGGCAAAAATTTGCAACCAGCCAGCGTCGCGCATCGACATGCTGTCGGTGTGGTCGTTCCAAATGTTGATGGGCGCGCCAATCGCGCGGTTGGCCACCGTCATGACAATCGGCAAGCCCAGGCCAGAAGCGTTGTAAACCGCCTCGGCCATGAACAGCAGTCCCTGGCTGGCGGTAGCGGTGTAGGACCGCGCCCCCGCAGCGGAGGCACCGATGGCCACGCTCAGCGCGGCAAATTCGGACTCAACATTGACAAACTCGCAAGACGTCAGGTCACCCGACTTCACCATCTGGCCCAGGCCTTCCACAATGTGGGTTTGCGGCGAAATGGGGTAAGCACAAATAACTTCGGGCCGGCTCAGCGCCACGGCTTTGGCTACGGCATGCGAGCCTTCGCATTGTTCAAGCATGGTGAGTCTCCTCGGCGTCCTGTTGCATGACGGTGTTGTAAGCCTGCTCGGCAGCTGCCTTGTTGCCCAGGGCGACTGCACCTTTGAATTTTTGACCAATGGCGCTTTGCACGGCCTCCAGTGAAATCAAACCACACAGCGCAGCAAAGGCCCCCAGCAAGGGCATATTGGGCACCGCGCGCCCGACATGCTTCATGGCCAGTTCGGAAGCGGGTACCGTGAGCAGATGGGCCGGATTAAAGTCCTTGACAAACTCGCCCAAGCCCAGCTCGTCAAAACTGCGTGTGGTGTTGATCAGGATGTAGCCGTCCTTTTTCAGACCGCTGAACACATCGACCTGGTGCAACAAGGTGGGGTCCTGGATGATGATGGCATCAGGCTGCATGATGGGTTCGCGCAAGCGAATTTCCTTGTCATCCATGCGGCAAAAAGCCACCACAGGCGCGCCGGTTCGCTCGGAGCCAAAGCTGGGAAAAGCCTGTGCGTGGCGCCCCCCCTGAAAGGCAGCGATGGACATCATCTCTGCACCCGTGACGACCCCTTGGCCGCCGCGTCCGTGAATGCGAACCTGAAACATGTGTGCTCCTCAAATGTTGGCGGCTCAAACAAACAAGGTGTCTGCGGCCTCTTCTTCAACAGGCAGGATGATGATACGAAGACGTGCCGAATTGTTGATTTGGATCAAACTCTTCTACGATAAGGAACCGCATTTCACATTACGGAATTACAGAACTAATCCAGCACCGCGGCATACACCAGGTCACGAAACAACATGCGGTAGTACTCGCGCTGGTTCGGCGCTTGCAGCATCAGAATACCAAACAGGTCCAGCGCCGGGTCAACAAAAAACGTGGTGCCAGCCAGACCACCCCAAAAATAAGTGCCTACCGAACCCGGCACTGGCGCCACACCCACATGTTTGCGCACCGCAAAACCCAGGCCAAACCCGTGCCCAGCGGGCAGCAGTGAACGCGAACCGGCGCTGAACACCGGAATGTCACCCAGATGATCGGTGGTCATGAAGTCCACCGTACGCGGGCCCAGCAGCCGGACACCGGCGAGCTCGCCACGGTTCAACATGAACTGCAGAAATCGGGCGTAGTCCATGGCCGTGGAGGTCAGCCCGCCGCCACCCGAGGCCAGCGCCGCATCGTTGCGGACGTCGATCACACGCATCTGCACGCCGCCATCGGGGTCGCGTGCAAAGGGCTCGGCAATGAGCTCGTGGTGATGTTCAGCCACCGCAAAGGCAGTATGGTTCATGCCCAGCGGCCCAAAGATGCGCTCCCCCAAAAAGGCTTGCAGAGTCTGCCCCGAGACGACTTCAATCACGCGCCCCAGCACATCGGTGGCGCGGCTGTACTCGAACGCGCTGCCCGGCTCGAAGATCAAGGGCAAACCAGCCAGTTGCTGGGTGAATTCGGTCAAACTGCGCTCGCGGGAGCCAATGCGCAACTGGGTGTACTGGCGCTGCACCGGGGTACTGCCCAAAAACTCATACGTCATGCCGGCGGTGTGACGCAGCAGATCATGCAGGGTGGCAGCGCGCCCAGCGGGCTGCAATTGCACACCACCATCCACCAGCGTGGCCACTTGCTGCGCGGCAAATTCGGGCAGAAATTTAGCCACCGGGTCATTGAGCAACAAGCGGCCCTCCTCCATCAGCATCATGGTCGCCACCGACACGATCGGTTTGGTCATGGAATAGATGCGAAAGTGGGCGTCATGCGTCATGGCCACGCCGGTAGCCGGGTTGAGTTGCCCCACGCTTTCAAACAAGGCCACCTGGCCATGCCGAGCCACCACGGCCACAGCGCCGGGCAAACGCTTTTTATCCGCCTCACCCTGCAAAACCTCTACCAGCCGCTGCAAGCGCTGCGGACACAAGCCGACCTTCTCCGGGGCTACCAACTTCAAAGTCATGTCATCTCCAGTTTATAAATACGCTCAGGCCGGCGCTTCATCGTGGGCATAAGCCGACAGATGGGCACCGCAATGGCGACAGAAATTGGCATCGGGCATGTGGCCCTCGGTCAAACATTCGTGGCAGCTGCGGGTCGTCACCGTGGCTTGGCGTGCATAGGACATCTCTGCGGTCACGATGCCCGTGGGCACGGCCAGCGTTCCCCAGCCCAGCAACATCATGGCCGAGGCGATCAATCGGCCCAAATCTGTTTTGGGCGTGATGTCGCCAAAGCCCACCGTGGTCATGGTGGTGATGGCCCAATACACCGAGGTTGGAATACTGGTAAAGCCATTGGCAGGCCCTTCGACCACGTACATCAGCGTGCCCACCACCAGCACAATCATCAGCACAGCCGCCAGAAACACCATGATCTTGCGCTTGCTGGCGCGCAATGCCTGGCCAAGCGCCTGGTATTCCGACACGTAAGCCGTCAGCTTGAAGACCCGGAACACCCTGAGCAGCCGCAGGATACGCACATCAATCAGCGCGCCCACTTCAGGAACCAGCAGCGCCAGATAAGTGGGCAACAACGCCAGCAGGTCGACCATGCCGTAGAAGCTCAGGACATAACGCCAAGGATGTCGCACGCAACTCAGGCGTGCCAGGTACTCCAGGGTGAATAACAACGTAAAAAACCACTCCGCCAGCATCAGCCCGTCATGAAAACGAACATGGATGTGGTCCACACTGTCAGCCACCACCACCGCTACGCTGGCCAAAATAACCGCAATCAAAACCTGATCAAAAAGGCGCCCGGCACGCGTATCGGCCTCGAAAATAATGGTGTACAACTGCAAGCGCCAGCCCGCCAGCGGCTTGCCAAGCGCGTCCGCTTTTAAATTTGACATCCGTGTCCTGATGGTTGATTGATGTACGTGGATTTTGACATCCCGCGCCTTTCATGGCATGTTTACTGCTTAGTTTTTTAAACGATGCTTTTGTTTTGGTCAGCTGAATAAGTTTATGAATTTATTGCATAGACCTCAAGCGTAAACCCGGATACGGAAGCGATCGATGCACGGTTAAAGTGCACCTCTTGTCTCTTGGTCCCATCATGGAACAAGCTTGCAAGTTTTTTAAATTTTTTTGGATACAACCTATGAAATCAAGCAATGTCAAAATGCTGGCCATCGTGGCCACGGTTTTGGGTACCCTGGTAGCTCTGCCCGCCCACGCA
>JAQSDS010000105.1 GCA_029946045.1 Rhodoferax sp. | reverse complement strand
CAACGCGTCCCGCGCCACCTGACCCACAAACAGCAGCAAAGGTGTGGAATCCTGGTGCGCAATGTGCACACCCGCCGCCGCATTGGTGGCGCCGGGGCCGCGCGTGACAAAACAGATGCCGGGTTTGCCGGTGAGTTTGCCCTGGGCCTCGGCCATCATGGCCGCGCCGCCTTCCTGACGACAAACGGAGACGGCGATGGACGCGTCGTGCAGGGCATCGAGCACAGCCAGAAAACTTTCACCGGGCACACAGAACAATTGCTGCACGCCGTGAACAAGGAGCTGGTCAACCAGGATCTGGCCGCCGGTGCGAGAGAGTGTCATAAAGATGTTTCCATGAAATGAAGAACGGTTCAACGCAGTGCCGAACAAGCGGCGTGGATGCGGGCACAGGCCTCCTCCAGATGCGTCATCGCGGTGGCGTAAGAGATACGGAAATACGGGGCCAGGCCAAACACCGTGCCGGGCACGACAGCCACGTCAAAGTCTTGCAGCAGGTAATGGCAAAAGTCGGTGTCGGTCTGCAGCAGTGTGCCGTTGGGTGTGCGGCGACCCAACACCCCGGCGCAACTGGCAAAGGTATAGAACGCTCCCTCAGGTGTGCGGCAACGCAGGCCGGGCGCGCGGTTCAACGCCGCCACCACAAAGTCGCGCCGCGCCTGGAAGGACAAGCAACGCTCGGCGACGATCTCCTGCGGCCCGGTCAGAGCCTCAATGGCCGCCGCCTGGCTGATGGAGGACGGGCAGGACGTGGACTGGCTTTGCACCACGGCCATGGCGGCAATCAGGGCTTTGGGGCCAGCGCCATACCCCAGCCGCCAACCGGTCATGGCATAGGCTTTGGAGACACCGTTGACGGTGAGTGTGCGCTCCCGCAAACCGGGCTCCACCGCCGCGGGGGTGGCAAAAGCCAGGCCGTCGTAAAGGATGTGTTCGTAAATGTCGTCGGCCAGCACCCAGGCCGCCGGGTGGCGCAGCAGCACCTCGGTGATCGGTTGGAGTTGGGTCGCGCTGTAGGCGGCACCGCTCGGATTGGACGGTGAATTCAAAAACACCCAGCGCGTGCGCGGCGTGATGGCGGCATCCAGCTGCGCGGCTTCCAGGCGAAAACCCTGTGCCTCGCTGCAGGGCAGCAGCACAGGCACACCACCACAAATCTGCACCATGTCGGCATACGAGGTCCAGAATGGGGTCGGCAGGATCACTTCGTCGCCGGGGTTGATGCTGGCCATCAGCGCGTTGAAGATCACCTGTTTGGCACCGGCACTGACACTGATCTCGTCGAGGGCGAACGTCAGCCCGTTGTCGCGCTGAAACTTGAATTGCACCGCAGCCTTCATGGCCGGGCTGCCGTCCAGCACGGTGTACCGGGTGTCGCCCCGCGCCAACGCACGGGCAGCCGCCTGAGAGATGTTGTCGGGTGTGTCAAAGTCAGGTTCACCCGCACCCAAAACAATCACCGGGCGACCGGCACGTTTGAGGGCATTGGCATGGTCGGTGATGCGCAGGATTTCCGAGACACAGATGGCGCTAACCCGTTGCGCGGGCTGAAAACCAGGCGCAATCGCCAAAGTAGTATTGATCGCGTTCACAGAATCAATCTCCGATTTCAAAGGTCACACCCTGCGCCAATGGCAGGGCGGTGGAGTAGTTGATGGTGTTGGTGGCGCGGCGCATGTAGGCCTTCCAGCTATCGGAGCCGGATTCACGGCCGCCACCGGTTTCCTTTTCACCGCCAAACGCGCCGCCAATTTCGGCTCCGCTGGGGCCGATGTTGACGTTGGCGATGCCGCAGTCCGAACCGCTGCTGGCCATGAACCGCTCCGCCTCGCGCATGTTCAGCGTGAAGATCGACGACGACAGGCCCGCACCCACTGCGTTGTGCCAGGCAATTGCCTGTTCTAGCGACTGGTAACGCAGTACATACAGAATCGGCGCAAAGGTTTCGCGCAGCACCGGGCCAGCGTGCTCATTCAGTTCCACCAGCGCCGGGCGCACGTAAAAGGCATCGGGGCCAGCCAAACCGTCGACCCGTGTGCCGCCAAACACGGTGGCACCCATCTCGCGGCTCTCTTTTAGCGCTTGTTGCATGCCGTCAAAAGCGGCGCGGTCGATCAGCGGGCCCACCAAGGTGCCCGGCGTGCGCGGGTCACCCACTTGCACCTTGGCATACACCTTGGTCAGTTGCGGCACCAGGGTGTCGTACACACTGTCGTGCACAAACAGGCGGCGCAAGGTGGTGCAGCGTTGCCCGGCGGTGCCCATGGCGGCAAAGGCAATGCCGCGCAAACTCAGATCCAGATCGGCCGATGGGGCCACGATGGCGGCATTGTTGCCACCCAGTTCCAGAATAGCGCGGGCAAAACGGCTGGCCAGACAAGGTGCCACTGCGCGGCCCATAGCGGTGGAGCCAGTGGCCGACAACACCTTTACATGGGGGTTGTCCACTAACACTTCACCGATATCTCGTTGACCAATCAGCAGTTCCAGCAAGCCTTCAGGAACATCACCAAAACGCGCCAGCGCGCGCCGGGCAATGGCAAGGGTCGCAAGGGCGGTGAGCGGCGTTTTTTCCGACGGTTTCCACACCACGGCGTTGCCGCACACCAGGGCCAGCGCGGCGTTCCAGCACCACACGGCCACGGGGAAGTTGAAGGCCGAAATCACACCGCAAACGCCCAGCGGGTGCCAAGTTTCCATCATGCGGTGCTCGGCACGTTCGGTGGCGATGGTCAGGCCGTAGAGTTGGCGCGACAGCCCGACGGCAAAGTCGCAGATGTCGATCATCTCCTGCACCTCGCCCGCACCCTCTGATGGCACCTTACCCACTTCCAGGGTCACCAGCAGGCCCAGATCGGCCTTGGCGACGCGCAACTCTTCGCCCAGCAAACGCACCAGTTCGCCCCGACGCGGCGCGGGCACATCACGCCAAACCAGGAACGCCGCCTGGGCCCGGCTGATGGCGGCGGTGGCTTGCTCGGGCGAAGTCTCGGGCAACTGCCCAATGGTGTCGCCCGAAATCGGTGAAGACACGGTCAAAGTGCCGCCGGTGTAGGCCGAACGCGGCACACCCAGGCGTTGCAATAGCTGGTCAACTTCGGACGGCAAGGGGGTGATGGGTGAGGTCATGGGGAATGTGCAAAGGATGAAAAGATGCAAATATCCCCGATTCCTGCCAGGTTGTATAGCGACATTTTGGAAGGACTTGATGCGAATATAGAATGAAGTTGCCTAAGCCAGAAATGGCAAATATGACCGCTTTTGCTGATGAATAGTGCGCCGTGGCATTTTTTAGGTTTAATTTTTGTAAAACCTGTTCATTCCCAAGGTACATAACCATGTTTCGCAAAAGCTTTTTGCCACCGATTACCGATCTGCTGGCTTTTGAGGCAACTGCGCGCCACACCAGCATCACGCGTGCGGCGGAAGAGTTACACCTGACCCAAAGCGCCGTCTCGCGCCAGATTCGCCAGCTGGAGGGTCAACTCGGTTTGGCCTTGTTTCACCGCGTGCGCCAGCGGGTGGTGTTAACCGACGCGGGTCGGGTGTACGCCGCCGACGTGCGCGCGGTGCTGCACCAACTCTCAGGCACCACCCAAAAAACCATGGCCTGGGCGGACGGTGGCGGGCTGCTCAACCTTGCCGTGTTGCCCACCCTGGGCACACGTTGGCTGATTCCGCGCCTGGTGGATTTTGCAGCGCGTTACCCGGATGTGACGGTGAACATCGCCTCGCGCCACGAACCCTTCGACTTCGCCCAGGTGTCGCTGGATGTCGCCATCCATTTTGGCGCACCGCATTGGGCCGGTGCGGTGTGTGAATACCTGATGCATGAACAGGTGGTGCCACTGTGCAGCCCGGGTTACCAGCAGCAGCACGGTATCCGCCAGATTCACGACTTGGCCTCGGTGGTGTTGTTGCAGCAGACCACCCGCCCCACCCAGTGGGCCGACTGGTTTGAACAGGTGGGGGTTGACAGCGCCTATGCCTTGCGCGGACCGCACTTTGAGCAGTTCGCCATGATCGCGCAAGCTGCTGTGTCGGGTTTGGGTGCGGCGCTGCTACCGCGTTTTCTGGTCGAGACCGAGATCGACTCGGGTGCCCTGGTCGAGTTGTTTCCCCATGCGCTGACCAGCTCCGATGCCTATTACCTGGTCTATCCCGAGTCGCGTGCCGAGGCACCGCTGGTGCGAGCGTTTCGTGACTGGCTGCTGGCGCAATGCGGTTAACGTGCTCTGCCGCCAAATCGCACTGGACACGTTGGCTGCTTATCCCTGGGCCTTGACTACCAGAACAGGGCAGGAAACCGTCAGAAGAAGCTCCTGGGCGACGCTGCCAAAAACGAGTTTTCCAAGGGGTGTGCGTTTTCGCAGCCCGATGACAAGCAAGGTCGCATGCACGACGTCCACCAACGCCTGAATTTCTTCCACGGCATGTTTGCCCCGGACAAACTGCTTGAAATCCACGTCGAGGCCGGTGTGTTCAAGCAAAGACTGCACACGTTCGAAATCCGGCACATCCACGTAGGCGGAGTCCGCCGCATCTCCGTCAGGGCTGGCATTCACCACAATCAGGCGTTCGTTGCGACGTTTGGCAATTTCGATTCCTTTGTCCAGTGCAGCTTGTCCTTCGGGACGTGGCACATAGGCGACAACTAGTGTCATGATGTTTTCCTTCGTTTTCAGTACGCCATGCTTGGCCGGTTTAAAGGGGTACCCGTGCTCAACATCGGGCTGGACCCAGGTTTTGCGGTGTCAAGCCGTTGGACGCGATGTGTGCCGGCAGGGGCAGTCCACGCACCAGGGCTGCACAGGCTTCACCCATGGCGGGTGACGACATGATGCCGGAGCCGCCTTGCGCCGCCAGCCAGAAGAAACCCGGCTTTTGGGCATCGAAACCACCCACATGCCCGCCGTCGGCCACAAAGGAGCGTAAACCGGCCCAGGTGCGGGTTGGCCTGTGGATTTTCAGGGTGGTCATTTCCTCGATCTGGTAAATGCCCATGGCGATGTCCAGTTCTTCGGGCTGGATATCCTGCGGCACGACCGGGTCCGCATTGGAGGGCGAACCCAGCAACATGCCGGCATCGGGCTTGAAGTACCAATCATCGGCAATTCCAAAGGCCATCGGCCAGTGGGCAGTCGCCAAGCCCGCAGGCGGTGCAAAGATGAAAGCGGAGCGCCTCCGTGGCTCCATCCCGATCGGCGGCACACCGGCCATTTCGGCGATGTGGTCTGCCCAGGCACCCGCGGCGTTGATGACGATGGGTGCGCCATAACGGACGGCCCCGGCCAGCACTTCCCATAGTGAGCCAGTTGACTTGATGTTGGTGACTTCCGCGTTGCAAACAATGTGCCCACCTGAACGGCGCAGGCTGCGCAGGTAACCCTGAAGCAGCGTATCGACATCGATGTCCACGGCATCTGGGTCGTAGATGCCACCTATCACCTTTTCGGTTCGCAGCACCGGCACCAACGCGCAGGTGTCAACGCTGTCCAATAATTTCACATGGGGCGAAAGGGCTCGCAGGGTGCCCCAATGCTCAGCCAGCAGGGCCTCCTGGCCGTGGGTCGCCACCATGACCGCCCCACGCGGCGAGATTAACGGGTGATCACTGAACCCTGCGGGTGGGGTCTGAAAGAAGGCGCGGCTGGACTTGCTTAGCGCACAGACCTGGGGTGTGCCATAACTCTCCATGAACAGCGCCGCCGAGCGCCCGGTTGCGTGGTAACCCGGCTGCGACTCGCGCTCAAGCAACACCACGCGGCCATGGGGTGCTAGCCAGTACCCCACCGATGCGGCTGCGATGCCACCGCCAATGATCAAAAAGTCAGCTTGTTCGTTCATCTCTGTGCATCCTCAAGCAATTAGGCGGGTTGGCCTCTCAAACCACGTTGATTTCCAGCATGGGCCGGTTTTCGAGCACACGTTGCCAACCAAAGTCGGACAAGTTGAGCGTGCGGTATTCGCCATAGGTCACCAGTTCCGACAAGGCTCTGCCCACGGCGGGTGCTTGCTGCATGCCGTGGCCACTGAAGCCA
>JAQSDS010000104.1 GCA_029946045.1 Rhodoferax sp. | reverse complement strand
GCAAATCGTCTGACGTGAACTCACCGGTGATCTCGCCCAGGGCGTTTTGCGCCAGTCGCAGCTCTTCGGCCAGCAAGTCCAGCGCTGGCACCCGGCTGGCCAAGTGCGCTTGCGCCCGCCCCAAGTGGTCCCGGGTTTGCTGCAGGGCGTGTACGTGGCGCTCGCGAGCCATAAAAACGCCCTCCGAGCCCGACTGCCAACCCGCCACCTGGAGCAGCTTGTGGCGCAAGACATCGAGCCCGGCACCGGTTTTGGCTGACAGCTGCAAGCCTTCGGCCGCGCTGGGGGCCAGCGCCGCATCGAGCTTGTTCCAGACCTCGATCACCGGCACCTGCTTGGGCAGTTTTTGGGCAATGGTCCGGGCAATAGCCGCATCATCAGCCTGGTAGGCGGCCTGGTCGATGCGCGTTAAATCGCGCAAAAAAAGCACGGCATCGGCCTGCGCAATGGCTTCCCAGGCGTGTTCGATGCCAATTTTTTCAACTTCGTCCTCGCTCTCACGCAGCCCGGCGGTGTCAATCACGTGCACCGGCACGCCTTCAATCTGGATGGTCTGCTGCACCTTGTCGCGGGTGGTTCCGGGAATGGCGGTGACGATGGCCAGCTCGGCCCCGGCCAGCGCGTTGAGCAGCGACGACTTGCCAGCGTTGGGCTGACCGGCAATCACCACCTTGATGCCTTCGCGCAGCAGCGCGCCCTGTTGCGCACGCGTCATCACTTTGGCCAGACTTGCCTCAAGCCGGTCGAGCTGCCCCTGTGCGTCGGCCTGGCGCAAAAAGTCGATGTCTTCCTCGGGGAAGTCCAGCGTGGCCTCGACCAGCATGCGCAAATGGATCAGGGCATCGCGCAGTTGGTGAATTTCCTGGGAAAAAGCCCCCGCCAGCGAACGGCTGGCGCTGCGCGCGGCGGCCTCTGTGCTGGCGTCGATCAGGTCGGCAATGGCTTCGGCTTGCGCCAGATCGATCTTGTCGTTGAGGAAAGCACGCTCGGAAAACTCACCCGGCAGCGCCACGCGCAGGTGCGCCAGACGGGGTGATCCGTTGGGGCCGGGCTCGGCACCAGCCTGCAGGCAGCGCGCCAGCAGCAGTTGCAATACCACCGGTCCGCCATGGGCTTGCAGCTCCAGCACCTCTTCACCGGTGAAGGAATGCGGCGCGACAAAATAAAGCGCCAAGCCGTGGTCGATGGCCTGGCCTGTGGCGTCCAGAAAAGGCGTGTACGTGGCTTCACGCGGTTTGAGTGGCCGCCCGCACAAGGCCAACACCAGCGCGTTCAGGCCCCGTCCGCTGACGCGCACCATACCCACCGCCCCACGACCCGGGGCCGTGGCAATCGCCACGATCGGGTCATTGTGGCGTGGCAGGCTCACGTCAGGTGGCTGTTAGAACTTCGGAAGGTGGAACTTCGGTGGCACGCCCATGCGGGTGTTGATGACCCACTGCTGGGCAATCGACAGCACGTTGTTGGTGATCCAGTACAGCACCAGGCCGGCCGGGAAGAAGAAGAACATCACACTGAAAGCCAGCGGCATGAACCACATCATTTTGGCCTGCATGGGGTCTGGCGGTGCTGGATTGAGCGAGGTCTGCAGCACCGTGGTGAGCGTCATGACAATCGGCAAAATGTAGAACGGATCGGGCGAAGAGAGGTCGTGGATCCAGCCCAGCCAGGGCGCGTTGCGCATCTCGACGCTGGCCAGCAGCACCCAGTACAGCGCAATGAACACCGGAATCTGAACCATGATCGGGAAACAGCCGCCCATGGGGTTGACCTTTTCCTCGCGGTAGATGCGCATCATTTCCTGCTGCATCTGCTGCGGGTTGTCTTTCAGGCGTTCGCGCATTTCCATGATGCGCGGGTTTACCGCCTTCATCTTGGCCATGCTGGCATAGGCCTTGGCATTGAGCCAATAGAAAGCGATTTTCAGCAGCAAGACCAGTGACATGATGGACCAACCCCAATTGCCGATGAAACTGTGCAGCTTGTCCAGCAACCAGTACAGGGGTTTGGACAGCATGGTCAGCCAGCCATAGTCCTTGACCAGTTCCAGACCTGGCGTCAATGCTTCCAGTACCTTTTCTTCTTGTGGGCCGGCGAAAAACCGGGCCTCAATCGTCTTGCGGGCACCGGGAGCAATCGATTCGAGCGGTGCAATCATGCCCACGGAATACAGATTGGTGTCGACCCTGCGCATGAACAGCTCGCGCTTGATGCCGTCACCCAGCAGCCAGGCGCTGGCAAAGTAGTGCTGCACCATGGCGACGTAACCGCTTTCAGCCGATTTCTCGATGTCGACCTTGTTTTTCTCAATGTCGGCAAACTCGACTTTTTGATACTTTTTGGCTTCGGTGTAAATGGCCGGGCCGGTAAACGTGGAGTAAAAAGAAGACTCGCCCGGTGGCTTGTTGCCATCGCGTACCAGTTGCAAATAGAGCTGGGGTGCCACGGCTGTGGCGCCGGCATTGATCACCTCGTGTTTGACCGCTACGGCGTAGCTGCCACGGGTCAGGGTATAGGTTTTGACCAGTTTGACACCACCAATTTCGGCGGATTCAAAACGCAACTCCAGGGTGTTGCTGCCGTCCTTGAGGGAGCGCTCGCCTGGGGCCAGGGTCATCACCGACTTGTGCGTCGGCAACACCGCGCCACCCGCGCCGGCAATCAGGCCCGACTGGGCCAGATACACGCGGTCCTTGCTGTCGTCGAGCAGCACGAAGCTACGGGTTTTGTCCACCGTGTCCGCGTACTTGCGCATCTCGGTTTTGACCAGCGAGCCGCCCTCGGTGTCAAAAGTGAGTTTGTAGACATCGGTTTCAACCAGCACCAGTTCACGCGCAGCAGCGGGTGCCGCCACGGGTGCTGCGACGGCCGGCAGCGCTCCGGCAATCTGGTTGGGGCCAGCCAGGCTGCTGCTGGCGGTTGGTACGCCAGTCGGCAAGCTGTTGGGTACGCTGGCAGCGCCCGTCGGGACCTGGGACTTCACGACGGCAGGCGTGGAGCCAGGGAAGAACGTGGCCTTATGGCCGTTGTACACCTGCCATTGATCCCACAACATGACCAGGGAAAAGCCAAAAATCACCCACAAAATGGTGCGGCGGATATCGTTCATGAGGATTTCTTTTGAGTGGAAGAGGGTATCAACCGGGTAAACAAACGGGACGAGGCTTTGGTAGACGCTTGCGGCACAGGATCAAGACCGCCGTCACACCAGGGATGGCAGCGCCCGATACGATGCAGCATGAGGTAACTGCCCTTGGTTGCACCAAAGCGCTGCAAGGCCTGCAAGGCATAGACCGAGCAAGTGGGCTCGAAGCGGCACGATGATCCCAGCCACGGGCTCAGGAAAAGCCGGTAGCCCTTGACCAGCAGGATCAGCAGCCTGGCCATCATGCGGCCACCGGCAGGTGTGTGCCACCTAAGGAACGCGTGGCACGCTCCAGCAACTGGTGCATTTCGGTGCGCGCTGCCAATTTCAGGGCATCAGAGCTTGCGCTGACGAACTGCACCCGGTCAAAGCCGCTGCGCAGCCTGACCACATAGGCGGCCACCGGCAGTTGTGCCTGGTACAGGTCGCTCACGGCGTAGATTTGGCGTTTCAGGGCGTTGCGAGTCACAGCGCGTTTGGCCCAGCGCTTTGGCACCATGGCGCCAAGCCAGACCGAAGGCACATTGAACAGTGGCTTTGCTGTCAAGTCCACTTGATCAGCATCCAGGGCCACGGTGTGCAAAGCAAAGTGTGGCGTACGCGCCAGGGTTGACCCCGCCAGCACGGCTTGAAACTGGCGCCGACTTTTGAGTCGTTGCAAGGTGAGACAAGCGTTGCCGCAAACGTGAGCAGACTGCGCCCGCGCTAAATCAGACTGCCAGGCGCTTGCGGCCTTTGGCGCGGCGTGCATTGATCACGGCACGACCGCCACGGGTTTTCATGCGCACCAAAAAGCCATGGGTACGGGCGCGACGAATCTTGGAGGGTTGGTAAGTGCGTTTCATTTTCGGAAATCCTAAGAAGCTTCAGAGGCAAGCTGCCTCAGTTTGTTTAATTATGCCAACGGCATCAAGGTAAATTTCACCCGAACAGTTCAGGGGAACCGCAGATTATCGCAAACTTTTGAACGTATGGTAAATCACGGGAAGACCCGTAGTGTGGATAAGTGTTTGATAAATTAGAATTGGCGGTGTCAGAAATCAAAAATATCCACAGAAACCAAGCACACAATGACCGAGGGACTCCACCCCACACCCCACGCCCTTTCAGACGTAAGCGGCGCAGATTTTTGGCAAACCTGTATCGATCAAATGGCACAGGAACTCCCGGAGCAGCAGTTTCAGACCTGGATCAAACCATTGTCAGCCCAGGTGGCCGATGATTTGAGCAAAGTCACCATTTTTGTTGCCAACCGGTTCAAGATGGACTGGATCCGGGCGCAATACAGCCACCGCTTGGCCCTGATCATGGAGCGCCTGACAGGGCAATCCGTTCAGATTGAGCTCGCGCTGTCGCCGCGTGATGCGTTGGTGCGCAAGCCCGAACCCAAGCTGGCGAGTGCTGCCGTGGCGGTAGATACGTTGGCCGAGGCCGACCATTTTCGGCCGGCCGAGCCCCTGAAAAGCCGCCTCAACACGTCCTTGACGTTTGACGCCCTGGTCGAAGGAAGTGCCAACCGCATGGCGCGCGCGGCGGCCATGCATGTGGCCGGCATGCCGGGTCATTTGTACAACCCGCTGTTCATTTATGGCGGTGTGGGCCTGGGTAAAACCCACCTGATGCACGCGGTGGGTAACCAGTTGATGGCCGACCACCCCAATGCCAAGGTGCTCTACATCCATGCTGAGCAGTTCGTCACCGATGTGGTGAAAGCCTACCAGCGCAAGGCGTTTGACGAATTCAAGGAGCGTTACCACTCGCTGGATTTGTTGCTGATTGACGACGTGCAGTTTTTTGCCAACAAGGAACGCACACAAGAAGAATTTTTTAACGCCTTCGAGGC
This sequence comes from Rhodoferax sp., assembly GCA_029946045.1. Taxonomy (GTDB): domain Bacteria; phylum Pseudomonadota; class Gammaproteobacteria; order Burkholderiales; family Burkholderiaceae_C; genus Rhodoferax. The sequence continues at coordinate 1,065 of JAQSDS010000104.1, read as the reverse complement.
CTTGTTGGCCAAAAAGTCGCACATTGTCATGACCAGCGACACCTACCCCAAGGGCCTGGCCGACATCCACGAGCGCCTGGTGTCGCGTTTTGACTCCGGTCTGACCGTGGCCATTGAACCCCCCGAGTTAGAGATGCGGGTGGCCATTTTGATCAACAAGGCGCAGGCCGAAGGCATTGTGATGCCCGAAGAAGTGGCCTTTTTTGTGGCCAAAAATGTGCGTTCCAACGTGCGTGAGCTCGAAGGCGCCTTGCGCAAAATTCTGGCCTATTCGCGTTTCAACCAAAAAGAAATCTCGATCCTGCTGGCGCGCGAGGCACTGCGCGACCTGTTGTCCATCCAGAACCGTCAAATCTCGGTGGAAAACATCCAGAAAACGGTAGCGGACTACTACAAGATCAAAATTGCCGACATGTATTCCAAGAAGCGGCCCGCCAGTATTGCCCGGCCGCGCCAGATCGCCATGTACCTGGCCAAGGAACTGACACAAAAAAGCCTGCCTGAAATTGGCGAAATGTTTGGCGGGCGCGACCACACCACGGTGTTGCACGCGGTGCGCAAGATTGGCACCGAGCGCCAGCAGGTGACTGAACTCAATCAGCAATTACACGTGTTGGAACAAACCCTCAAAGGCTGAACTATTAAAAAGTTGAAGCAAATGAGTGGGAAAATAACTAATTTATTGCAAGCTGGGCTGGGTCAATCGGGGTCCAGCCTATTCGCCATTGAACCCAAGAGGATGACATGATTGTTTTAAAAGCCACCCAGGACAAGGTTTTGTCGGTTTTGCAGGCGGTCTCGGGCATTGTCGAGCGTCGCCATACCCTGCCTATCCTGGCCAATGTGCTGATTCGCAAAACCGTCGATGCCTTGCAGCTCACCACCAGCGACCTTGAAATCCAGATCCGCACGGCCGCCGAGCTGGGCGGCGACACCGGCGACTTCACCACCACGGTGGGGGCGCGCAAGCTCATCGACATCCTGCGCACCATGCCGGCCGACCAAATCGTGTCGCTCGAATCCAGCGCTGCCAAACTCATCCTCAAGGGTGGCAAAAGCAAGTTC
>JAQSDS010000103.1:5492-6066 GCA_029946045.1 Rhodoferax sp. | reverse complement strand
CAACCTCGGACACGGCACCGGTCGCCACCATGGGCCGCGTGGCGTTGATTTCCTGGTTCATCAAGGCCATGCTGCGCTCGGCCTGGTCACGCCGCGCCCGCACTTCGTTCAGCTCTTGCTGCCGCTGCACCAACTGGCTTTGGTAGATGGCGGTCTGGGCGCTGATTTCGGCCCGGCGCGACTCGTACAAGCGGCGTTCTTGCTCAATCACGTCGGGGGCGTCGCGCACCAGTTCTTTGGGCGGATTGAACGGGGTGCCACGCGTGAGCGCTTCCAGCCGCAAGGCTTTGGCTTGCAGCGAGGCCTGGCTGACCTGGCTTTCCATCAGCGTGGAGACAAAACGCGTGGAGTCAACCCGCAACAGCAGTTGCCCGGCCTCCACAATTTGCCCCTCTTTGACCAGCAAGGCCTCGACCACGCCGCCGTCCACACTCTGAATAATCTGCACCTGGCTGGTGGGCACCACCCGGGCTTCGCCGCGGGTGACTTCGTCGATTTTGGCAAAAACGGCCCAGACCAACATGATCAGCAAGGCGGCGGCGGCCAGACGCAGCAGGCTGCGGGCACGCAAAGG
>JAQSDS010000103.1:0-5482 GCA_029946045.1 Rhodoferax sp. | reverse complement strand
TTGCTGCAGGCGCGCCCAGTCGGCGTCGCCAGCCCAGTCCAGGTTTTCCTTTTCATCGGTGGGCGTGAGCCGCTTGACCAGCGGGCCAAAGGTGTAGTCGCTGGCCTTGGCCGCCCGTTTGATCAGGTCGCCGGTGCGGTCGAAAGCATTTTTATTGAACCAAGCCATCATGCAGCCTTTCCGATACGACCCTGGCGCAGCGCCGTGACCACTTGTTCTTTGGGGCCGTCGGCCATGATGCGGCCACCGTCCATGACGATGATGCGGTCCGCCAGGTCTAGCAAGGACGTGCGGTGGCTGATCAAAATGACCGTTTTTTCTTTGGAAAACTCGGTCAGGCGGCGCTTGATGTCGTCTTCGCTGGAAAAGTCCATCGACGACGTGGGTTCGTCCAACAGCATGATGGGCGGGTCGTTGATGACGGCACGGGCAATGGCCACGCCCTGGCGCTGACCGCCCGACAAAGACTCGCCACGCTCGCCCACCAGCATGTCAAAGCCTTTGGGGTGCTGGTTGACCAAGCTCAAAATGCCGCCAATTTCGGCGGCCTTGACGATGGCGGCGTCATCGGCCAGCGGCGCACCCAAGGTGATGTTTTCGCGCAGGCTGCCGTAGAACAGCATGACGTCTTGCTGCACATAGCCAATTTGGCGGCGCAGCTCGGCGGGGTCAAGTTGGCGCAGGTCAATGCCGTCGACCAGCACCGCGCCCTCAGACGGTTGGTACAGGCCCAGAATAAGCTTTTCGAGGGTGGTTTTGCCCGAGCCAATGCGCCCCAAAATGGCCACCTTTTCACCCGCCTTGAGCTTGAACGACAGGTTGCGCAGCGACGGTGCGGTTTGGCCGGGGTAGGTAAAACTGACGTCGCGGAACTCGACCTCGCCTTTGAGTCGGCCGCGGCTGATAAATTTGGTGTCGGCGGGGCGCTCTACCTCACGTGCCATCATCTCATTAAGCGACGTCAACGCGGTGGCAGCCGTGTGGTACTGCACCAGCAAGCCCGCCACCTGCCCCACCGGCGCCATGGCGCGCGAAGCCAGCATGGTGCAGGCAATCAGGCCACCCATGGTGAGTTCACGCTCGGAAATCAGGTAAACACCAATAATGACGATGGCCAGGTTGATGAATTGCTGGACAAAGGCCGAGGTGTTGCTGGCGGTGCTGGAGAGCAGCCGCAACTGGGCGCCCACACGGGCCAGCAGGGCGGCACTTTTTTCCCACTTGCGTTGAATGGGGGCCTCGGCGGCCAGTGCCTTGATGGTCTCAAAACCCACCAGGCCTTCGATCAGGGTGGCGTTGCGTTGCGCGCCGGCACGGTAAGTGGTTTCGGCCAGTTCATGCATGCGCCCCTGCACGATGAGCGCGTACAACACCATGATGGCCGCGCCGATCACCAGCGGAATCAGCATGAACCAGCTGATCCAGCCAATGACCAGCATGAAGATCAGCGCAAACGGCAGGTCAATGAAAGCCACCACGGTGGCCGAGCCGATGAAGTCGCGCACCGACTCGAAAGCACGCAGGTTGGACGCGAACGAACCCGCCGAGGCCGGGCGCTGTTCCATGCGCGTGCCCAGCACCCGCTCCATGATGAATGCCGACAGCTTGACGTCGGCCCGGCTGCTGGCGAGGTCGACAAAACGACCCCGCATGGTTCGCAACACCAGGTCGCTGAGCAGCATGATGAGCAGGCCCAGGGCCAGCACCCACAAGGTCTCAAAAGCCTGGTTCGGCACCACCCGGTCGTACACGTTCATGGTGAACAGCGGCATGCCCAGTGCAAACAGATTGGCCAGCAAGGCGGCCAGCAGCACATCCTGGTAGAGCGGGCGGCTTTCGGCAATCACACCCCAAAACCAGTGCTCATGCTTGCCGGCGCGAACCTTCGGTGTGCGGGCGTCATAACGCTGGGTGGGCCGGGCATAAATGGCCGTGCCGATGTAGCTGGCCTCCAACGTGGCCAGCGGCACACTGACCGTGGCTTCATTGAGCTCGGGGTAGATCACCTGGGCCTCGTCACGCGCTTCATTGATACCCAGCACCACACACGCCTTGCCGTCTTGCAGCAGCACCACCGCGGGCAGCAGTGCGTCGTTGAGCTTGGCCAATGGCGTTTGCACGAGTTGGCTGCTCAGATGTGCGCGCAGTGCAGCACGTGCAAACAAGCCCGGGGTGAGTCGGGCGTGCTCAGCGGGCAGCCCAGCCATCAGGGCGTCGCGGGTAACAGCCTCGCCATGGGTACGTGCCACAATTTGCAGGCAAATCAGCAGTTCGTCTACAGCCGCCTGCGTGACAACCGGCAAAGCAGAAACATCCGAATTCGGCATGTGTTTTCCCAGGGTTGGATGACTAATATTTTTGTCAGTGTATCAAATACTTACATTCATCCTGGCTTCTTTCAGGCAACAAAAAACCCGACGGTTTGAAGGTCGGGCTTTTGATGAAAACGGCAACTCAAGGCCGTGAATGGTCGGTGCCTTGCAGCGCTTATTTCTTTTGGCGGTACTTGCGCAAGGCGGCAATCTGGGCCGCCATGACGGCGAGCTCGGACGAGGCACGCGCCAGGTCGAGGTCGGTCTTGGCGTTCTTGACCGCTTCTTCGGCGGCCAACTTGGCTGCGTTGGCTTTCTCGTCGTCGAGGTCTTTGCCGCGCACAGCGGTGTCAGACAACACGGTCACGCAGTCAGGCTGCACTTCGAGAATGCCACCGGCCACAAACACGAACTCCTCGCCACCGTCTGCCAACTGGATGCGCACCGACCCCGCCTTGATGCGGGTAATCAGGGGCGTGTGGCGCGGGTAAATGCCCAGTTCGCCCGCTTCACCAGGCAAAGCGACAAAACGCGCCTCGCCCGAGAAGATGGACTCTTCGGCACTGACCACATCAACATGAATAGTGTTCATTTTTTTCCTAATCAGTGGGGGACAGGTGTTGCGACCTGTCCCGCAAAGTCATCAGATTTTTTTGGCTTTTTCGAAGGCTTCGTCAATGGTGCCGACCATGTAGAAGGCTTGCTCTGGCAAGTGGTCACACTCGCCGGCCACAATCATCTTGAAACCACGGATGGTTTCGGCCAAGCTGACGTACTTGCCAGGAGAACCGGTAAACACTTCAGCGACGTGGAACGGCTGCGACAGGAAACGCTGGATTTTGCGGGCGCGAGCCACGGTCAGCTTGTCTTCTGGGGCGAGTTCGTCCATGCCCAAAATGGCAATGATGTCGCGCAACTCTTTGTAGCGCTGCAGCGTACCCTGCACGGCACGGGCGGTTTCGTAGTGGTCCAGGCCAACCACGTTGGGGTCGAGCTGGCGGCTGGTGGAGTCCAGCGGGTCCACAGCGGGGTAAATACCGAGCGAGGCGATGTCACGGCTCAACACCACGGTGGAGTCCAGGTGGGCGAAGGTGGTGGCAGGCGATGGGTCGGTCAAGTCGTCGGCGGGCACGTAAACGGCCTGAATGGACGTGATGGAACCCACTTTGGTGGAGGTAATACGCTCTTGCAGACGGCCCATTTCTTCGGCCAGGGTGGGCTGGTAACCCACGGCAGAAGGCATACGACCCAACAAAGCGGACACTTCGGTACCGGCCAGCGTGAAGCGGTAAATGTTGTCCACGAAGAACAGCACGTCTTTGCCTTCGTCACGGAAAGACTCGGCAATGGTCAGGCCGGTCAGGGCCACGCGCAGACGGTTGCCCGGGGGCTCGTTCATCTGGCCGTAGACCATGGAAACTTTGGAGTCTTCGAGTTTCTCGAGGTTCACCACGCCGGAGTCGGCCATCTCATGGTAGAAGTCATTGCCTTCACGGGTACGTTCACCCACACCGGCAAACACCGACAAGCCGCTGTGCGCCTTGGCAATGTTGTTGATGAGTTCCATCATGTTCACGGTCTTGCCCACACCAGCACCGCCGAACAGACCCACCTTGCCGCCTTTGGCGAACGGGCAAACCAGGTCAATCACCTTGATGCCGGTTTCCAGCAGTTCTTGTGACGGACTGAGCTCGTCGTAAGTGGGGGCCTTGCGGTGAATAGACGCCATTTGGGTAGACGCCACCGGACCACGCTCGTCGATGGGCGCGCCGAGCACGTCCATGATGCGGCCCAGCGTAGCGGTACCGACCGGCACCATGATCGAGCTGCCGGTGTTGGACACCATCAGGCCACGGCGCAAACCGTCGCTGGAGCCCAGGGCAATGGTACGGACAATGCCGTCGCCCAACTGCTGCTGGACTTCCAGGGTGAGGGTGGAGCCTTCGAGCTTGAGTGCGTCGTAAATGCGCGGCATGTGCTCGCGTGGAAATTCCACGTCAACCACAGCGCCAATGCACTGAACAATCTTGCCTTGAACGCCGGCGTTCGTATTTGTGTTTTCCTGAGCCATTTGGTTTTGCTCCAATAAATTTGAATCTTGCTGCTAACTGAGGCTTATCCGCTGATGGCGGCTGCACCGGAGACGATTTCTGACAACTCTTTGGTGATCGCGGCCTGGCGGGTCTTGTTGTAGACCAGTTTCAGCTCGCCAATCACGTTGCCGGCGTTGTCGGTGGCGGCCTTCATGGCAACCATGCGGGCGGCGTGTTCGGACGCCATGTTTTCGGCCACAGCCTGGAACACCAAGGCTTCGACGTAACGCACCAACAGCTCGTCAATGACGGTCTGTGGATCGGGCTCGTAGATGTAGTCCCAGCCATGCTTCTCGCCGGTGGTGGCTTCGCTGGCAAGGGCTTCGGCCTGCATCTGCACTGCCGACAAAGGCAACAATTGCTCCAGCACTACTTCTTGCTTCATCGTGTTGATGAAGCGCGTGTAGGACAGGTAAACCGCGTTGACTTCGCCCTTGGCGTAGGCGTCGAGCAAGACCTTGACCGGACCAATCAGGCGGTCCAGGTGCGGACGGTCACCGAGCTGGGTCACGTGTGCCACCACCTTGGCGCCAATACGGTTCAGGAAACCCAGACCCTTGTTGCCGATGGCGACCGCCTGCGTGGTCATGCCGTTGTTTTGCACGTCGCGCAGCTTGTGCGTCACGGCGCGCAACACGTTGGTATTGAGACCGCCGCACAAGCCTTTGTCAGTGGTGACCACAATCATGCCCACCACTTTGGCGTCGTTGCGCTTCATGAACGCATGCACGTACTCGGGGTTGGATTGCCCCAAGTGCGCTGCAATATTGCGCACCTTGTCGGAATAAGGCCGGGCAGCGCGCATGCGCTCCTGGGCTTTACGCATTTTGGAGACGGAAATCATCTCCATGGCTTTGGTGATCTTCTTCGTGCTTTCGAAGTTTTTGATCTTGCCGCGTATTTCCTTGCCAGTTGCCATATCAGTCTCCTTGTCTGTTACGAGGTGACCTTAAGCAAACGACTTTTTGAAGTCGGCGATGGCGGTGTTCAACTCGGCTTCAGCGTCCTTGTCGAGAGCGCGGTCCGCTTCCAGCTTGGCCAGCAAGGCTGCTTTTTTGTCTTTAAGGTAGCCATGCA
>JAQSDS010000102.1 GCA_029946045.1 Rhodoferax sp. | reverse complement strand
CCTTGCGGCGCTCGGCCAGCACACTTTCGATCAGCAGACGCGCGCCTTCCACATCCGGCTGCGACAGGTCTGACAGCGGTGGCGGCGTTTGCTGCAGCAACTGCTGATTTTTATAGAACGAGGCGATGTTGCCAAATGCGCCCACCGCCGCCTCAGGCGTGCGAAAGGTGGGAATGGCGGCGTCGTTCAGCGCCTTGCGGGCCTCACCCACTGTGGCGTCACCCATCCAGCACGTCAGCAGCGGTTTGCTGACATGGCGGTTGAAATCGGCTATGGCGCGGGCCACAGCATCACCATCGGCCCCCATTTTTGGCGAGTAGATCACCAAAATGCCGTCAATTTGGGGTGCTTTGCTGACGGCCTCAATGGCCAAACGGAAATGTTCCGGCCCGGCATCTTCAGACACGTCGATCAAATCGTTCAGGGTGGCCAACGAGGGCATCTGCGGCTTGAGGGCCAGCGCCTGCTCGTGCGTGAGCCGCCCCAGTTCCAGATTGATTTCGCTCACCCAATCAGCCGCCAGCACGCCAGGGCCACCGCCGTTGGTGACGATGGCCAGGCGTCTGCCCACCGGCCTGTAGCGTGAAGCCAGGCACTTGGCAGCCGAAAACAGCGCCACAAACGAGCGCACCCGCACCGCACCCGCACGCCGCAGCGCAGCATCAAACACGTCGTCGGAACCGACGATGGTGCCCGAATGGGTCAGGGCCGCCTGGTTGCTGGCCGGTCTGCGCCCGGCCTTGAGCACCACCACCGGCTTGGCGTTGGCTGCCGCGCGCAGCGCGCTCATGAAACGCCGGGCGTTGGTGATGCCCTCCATATAAATCACGATGCTGTGGGTCTTGGCGTCTGAGGCCAGAAAATCCAGCACCTGGGCGATGTCCACCGCCGTATTGGGCCCGAGCGACACCACCGAGGAAAAGCCCACGGCGTTCTTTTTGGCCCAGTCCAGAATGGATGATGTCAGCGCCCCCGACTGCGACACCAGCGCCAGCGGCCCCGGCGCGGCCATATCACCGGCCACGCTGGCATTGAGCTGCAGGTACGGCCGCTGAAAACCCAGACTATTGGGGCCCAACAGGTGGATGCCGTCGCGGGTCGCCATTTTGTGCAGATCAGCCGCCAGGCTGGCGTCGATGCCAGTCGAGATCACCAGCGCCGAACGGCATTTGATGCGTCCGGCAATTTCCAGCGCGGCGGCGACCTCGTCAGCCGGCAACGCAATGATGACCAGATCAGCATTGACCGCGGCCAGATCGGCCAAGGTGCCATTGGCATGGATATCCAGAAAAATCAGTTTTCCGGTAAAACACTGTGCCGTGATGGCCTGGTGCAGCGCACGCGCCTGCGAAGTGAGCGTCTCGGGCTCGTCCGCCTTGCCGGCAAACACCACAATCGACGCAGGCGAAAACAATGAACTCAAAAAATGCTTATCCATGAAACCACCTATTGACAAATATTCCCAGCTGATGAGACATACCGCAGAGCTTAACCTGAATGGCCTGGTATTTTTTTGACCTGAGACACCAAAGAAGCAGGCAACCGGGCTACTTTATGTCAGATTCGTCCCAGAACAAGGACAAACCGGCCCAGCTTGCCGCGAAAATCAGGGTCCCATGAGCTCCCCGCTGAACGCCCCCCTGCGCCGCATTGCCCATCTCGACATGGACGCGTTCTATGCGTCCGTAGAGCTGCTGCGCTACCCCCAGCTCAAAGGATTACCTGTGGTCATTGGCGGCGGGCGCAGGCCGCAGGACGAGGCGCTCAAGGCGGCACAGGGCGAGCGCCCCCCGCACTGGATTCCAATAGCCGACTTTCCCCGACTGAAGGGCTACAGCGGGCGCGGGGTCATTACCACCGCCACCTATGCGGCGCGGCAGTTTGGCATCGGCTCAGCCATGGGCCTCATGAAGGCCGCCAAGCTCTGTCCCGAGGCGATTTTGCTGCCGGTGGACTTTGCCGCTTACCGGCACTATTCCCGCAGCTTCAAAGCCATCATCCTGGAGATTGCACCGCTGATGGAAGACCGCGGCATTGACGAGGTCTACGTGGATTTCACACTGGTCCCCGGCGGCCAGCGCGAAGGTGGACGCGTGCTCGCGCGCTTGATCCAGAAAGCCATTTTTGACGCCACCGGGCTGACCTGCTCGGTGGGCGTGGCACCCAACAAGCTGCTGGCCAAGATGGCCAGCGAATTCAACAAGCCCAATGGCATTGCCATCGTTTTCGAGGACGATCTGGAAAACCAAATCTGGCCACTGGCCTGCCGCAAGATCAACGGCATTGGCCCCAAGGCCGATGAAAAATTACAGCAGTTGGGCATCCAGACCATCGCCGAACTGGCGCAAAAAGAGATCGACTGGCTGATGGACCACTTTGGCCAGAAGACCGGCGCCTGGATGTTTGATGCCGCCCACGGCATCGACACCCGCCCGGTGGTGCTGGAAAGCGAGCCGGTGTCCATCAGCCGCGAAACCACCTTTGAGCGCGACCTGCACGCCGCGCATGACAAGGCCGAGCTGGGGGCCATTTTTACCCGCCTGTGCGAACAGGTGGCGCAAGACCTGGCACGCAAGGGCTTTGTGGGCAAAACCATCGGCATCAAGCTGCGCTTTGATGACTTCAAGAGCGTCACGCGCGACCTGACACTGCCCGACCACACCTTTGATGCAGCCGTCATTCGTCACCATGCCGGACTCTGCCTCAAGCGGGTGCCACTGCAGCAGCGCTTGCGCCTGCTGGGGGTGCGCGTGGGGTCCCTGATGACCCTGGCCGAGCACCAGATCGGGCGCAAAAATGAAGCCCCGCTACAGCAGCTCCAGACGGCCATGGACCTGACTATCTAAGCCATAATTCCGCCCAGAGGAGACCGCCGTTTGGTGCCCGTGACACGGCTGCTGGACCTTATCAACGCCACTTTTCCAGCCATGCACAGAACCATTTTTTCGACGCCCGTCGTCAACACCCTGTTGCGCGTGTTTTCGGTGGCTTACCTCAAGCTGGCCGGCTGGCAGGTGCAAGGCGCCCTGCCGGAGCAGGCGCAGAAAAGCGTGCTGATTGCCGCCCCCCACACCAGCAACTGGGACCTGCCCTACACCCTGATGGTGGCCTTTGTGCTGCGCCTGAACATTTACTGGATGGGCAAGGCCAGCCTGTTTCGTTTTCCCTTTGGGCCGGTGATGCGCTGGCTTGGCGGCATCGCGGTGGAGCGCTCAACAAGCAACAACCTGGTGCTGGCCTCGGCGCAAGCCATTCAGGCGGCAGACGGCCCGCTGCAACTGATCGTGCCCCCTGAGGGCACACGCAGCAAAACGCGCTATTGGAAAACCGGCTTTTATCACATTGCGGCCACGGCGCAGGTGCCGATCGTGATGGCCTACATGGACTACCAGCGCAAGCTCAGCGGCCTGGGGCCGGTGTTTGTGCCCAGCGGCAACATCGAGGCCGACATGGTGCAAATCAAGGCCTTCTACGCGCCTTTCAAAGGCCGCCATGCCGGGCAGTTCGAAAGCGAATAGCGCTCAGCGCCTGACCGCAGCACGGTCAATTTCAGCGCGCAACTCGGTGTAGTTCATCGTCACCGGAAATTGCGGGAACTCGTCAATCACGTTTTGCGGCGGGTGGAACAAAATGCCGGCATGGGCCTCGTTGAGCATGGCGGTGTCGTTGTAGGAATCGCCAGCCGCAATCACATGGAACTGCAGCTCGCGAAAACGCTGTACCGCTTCCTTTTTCTGGTTCGGCATGCGCAGGTGGTAGTTCACCAAAAAACCATCGGCATCAGCCTCGAGCTTGTGGCAAAACAGCACCGGCATGTTGAGCTGGGCCATCAGCGGCATGGCAAATTCGTAAAAAGTATCCGACAGAATGATCACCTGGTAGTCGCGCCGCAAGGCATCGAGAAAATCACGGGCACCTGCCATGGGCCCCATCTCCGAGATCACTTTTTGAATGTCTGGCAGGCCCAGCTTATGCTCCTTCAGAAGCGCCAGCCGGTAAGTCATCAGCTTGTCGTAATCAGGCTCGTCGCGGGTGGTGCGTGAGAGCTCAGGAATGCCGGTGCGCTTGGCAAATTCGATCCATATTTCTGGAACCAGGACACCCTCGAGGTCAAGACAAACGAGCTGCACAGACATTCTCCATAAGTTGGTATGCAAAGGCAGGCATGTTACCGTGAAAGAACGGCTGCACTCACCCATCGGCTAAGCTGGATGCCGTGCCCTCCGGGCTAGGCACTGCCCTCGTCCAGCGCTGTTTCTTCCAGATGGCGGGTATCGCCCCAGCCCACCAGGGTCAGCCCGTCGGCGGTCCACAGCAGGCGGTTGATGGCGGCATTGCCCAGCTGCCAGGTGCGCGGCGCCTGCAGTTCCTGGCCAGTGGCCAGACGGTACAGCACGTCCAGCACGCCACCGTGCGCGACCAGCACAATTTGACCACCCACATGTTGCGCGGCCATGGCATCCACGGCAGCCGCAATGCGTGCACGCAAGGCCAGCAGCGATTCGCCACCTGGCGGCGCCCAAGCGGGCTCGCGCTGGCGCCAACGCAGCGCCTCTTCAGGCCACTGTGCCTCAAGCTCGCCGTAGGTCTTGCCTTCAAAGCGACCAAAGCAGCGTTCGCGCAAATTTTGGCTAGCCAGCAGGGATGCCCCGGTGGTTTGCGCAATGGCGCGGGCCGTGTGCCAGGCGCGCAGCAGGTCACTGGCGTAGATGGCGTCGATGGACTCGTCAGCCAGCGCACGGGCTGCCTGCTCGGCCTGCCAGAGCCCTTTGGGGTTGAGCCCAATGTCGAGGTGGCCTTGCAGCCGGGTGTCGACATTCCAGGCCGTTTCGCCGTGGCGGATGGCAATGATGCGGGTTGCTTGCATAGCCAGCTCGGTCCTCAAAGTTCAATTGGGAATTTCAATGTTGACGCGGCGCAGCCCAGCCGGCGGTGTCGGGAAGCCTTGCAGCGCGGCGTCCAGCATGGCAGCCAGCACGGCCTCGCCGTCAGCCCAGACGCCCTCGTGGCTGGCGTAGCTCTCAAACAGCACCGCACCAGCAGCATTGCGCACCATCAAGCTGACCTGGCGCCAGTAGCTGGTGCGTGTCTCCAAGCCCGGAAACAGCGTGCCCCGGTTGCCGATACTGACGCTGCCATGGCCAAACACCCAGCCCAGGCCCCAGCCGATACCGACACCACCTTGGTTGTAGGTGTTTTCCTGGCGCTGCACCGCGCTGACCTGCACCAGCAAGAGCGCGTTGTTTTGACGTTTCAAGCCAACTTTGACCAGCGCCTGCTCGGCCAGTTTTTCCAGTTTGGCCTGATTCAGCGGGTCGGCCATCTGCGAGGGCAAGCGCTCAAATTGGTAGCTGGCGCCAGCCGCAATGACTTGCGGTGCAAAGCTGCTGACCTGGCTGTCCACCAGGCGCATACCGGTGCAGCCCGAAAGCAGAAACAGGCCTGCCAGCAGGGCTGCACGCACCGATTTCACCATGGCTAGCGACATGTTTTCCTCACCGGTTCAAAGTTGCACCACTTGCAAGCCTGCCACCGTGGGCAGCGGAAAGTCTTCCTCGTCAAAGACCTTGTCACCCTCGACATCGGCCTGTCCAGTGATTTTGATGTTTTTGAAGTCGTAGCGATTGACATCCATCAAATGGGAAGGTACGACGTTTTGCAGTGACGTGAACATGGTCTCGGTGCGGCCTGGGTACTGCTTTTCCCAGTCGCGCAGCATCTGGCCAATGAGCTGACGTTGCAGGTTTTCCTGGCTGCCACACAGGCTGCAGGGGATGATCGGAAATTCACGGTGCGCCGCCCAGCGCACCAGGTCTTTTTCGGCCACGTTGGCCAGCGGCCGGATCACAATGTGGCCACCGTCGTCACTGACCAGTTTGGGCGGCATGCCCTTGAGTTTGCCGCCAAAAAACATGTTCAGGAAAAAGGTCGCCAGCATGTCGTCGCGGTGGTGACCGAGCGCAATTTTGGTGATCTTGAGTTCGTCGGCCACCCGGTACAAAATGCCGCGGCGCAGCCTGCTGCACAGGCTGCACATGGTTTTGCCCTCGGCCACGACCTTTTTGACAATGCT
>JAQSDS010000101.1 GCA_029946045.1 Rhodoferax sp. | reverse complement strand
GGTCTATGCGCTGTAAAAAAACAGCGGCCAGGACGGCCCCAAAATCATAGACGCCTCCACCGCGCACCGCACCGCACCCGGCTGGGTGTATGGCTTTCCCGAGCTAGCAGCCGGGCAGCGCGAGGCCATCCAGAGCGCGCGCCGGGTCGCCAACCCAGGTTGTTATGCGACCGGGGCCATCGCGCTGCTGCGGCCCTTGATTGATGCCGGGTTGATCCCTGTCGATTTCCCGCTGTGCCTGCCTTCGGTCAGCGGTTATTCGGGGGGCGGCCGGCCCATGATCGAAGCCTTTGAGCAGGGCACGGCACCGGCCTTTGAGTTGTATGGCCTGGGTTTGAAGCACAAGCACATTCCGGAAATCATGGCTTGCAGCGGCCTCACCCGTCGGCCCCTGTTTGTGCCCTCGGTCGGCAACTTCAGGCAGGGCATGCTGGTACAACTACCGCTGCACCTGGACCTGCTGCCGGGCCAGCCCAGCGCGGACGACCTGCAACAGGCGCTGGCACGGCATTACGCCAACAGCGACTGGGTTAAGGTCTTGCCTGCCAGCCCCGACAACAAGCTCGACGCCGTGGCACTGGCCGACACCAACCAAATGGAGTTGCGGGTCTTTGCCAACCGCGATGCCGGGGATGGCTTCCGCCATGCGGTGCTGGTGGCGCGGCTGGACAACCTGGGCAAAGGCGCCAGCGGCGCGGCAGTGCAAAACTTGCAGCTAATGCTGGGCCTGTAACACGCCCAGAAATCGGCACCCACCCCCAGACCCACTCAGCTTGCTGTGGCGCGTCTGCCTACGCTTAATCGTCGTCGCCGCCTGAGATCACCCGATGGATGGTGTCACCGCCAAAACCCCGGCTGGCCAGAAAACGCATTTGTTTGGCGCGCTCAGCCGCATCTACAGGGGCTTGGTCAAATTTTTTCTGCCACACCGCCCGGGCGCGGGCCAGTTCGGTACTGTGCAAGGCTGCCACCGCGTCTGACACGGCTTGCGGCTCCAGGCCCTTGGCCTGCAACTCCTGCTTGATGCGCGACGCGCCGAGTTTGGCGGCACGCCGATGAACCACTGACTCGACCACCCGCTGTTCGCTGATGAAGTCCTTGGCCTGCAAGTCATCCAGCGCCAGCGCCAGACTGCCCGGCTCCTCCTCAAAACGCTGCAACTTACGCTGCAGTTCGGCACGCGAATACTCGCGGCCACTGAGCAGGCGCAGGGCGCGACTTTTGAGCGAGGGTGCCTCGAAAGCCATGACGCTTAGACAGCCTTTTTGCCTGCCGCTTTGGGAGTAGCCTCAGCCACTTCGGTGCCGGCCAGCAAGGGAATGCCCAGGGAGGCGCGCACCTTGTTTTCAATCTCTTGCGACAGGCTCGGGTTTTCTTTCAGGAATTCCCGTGCATTGTCACGGCCTTGTCCAATTTTTTCGCCGTTGTAGGCGTACCAGGCACCGGACTTGTCCAGGATGTTGGCAGTGACGCCCATGTCGATGATCTCGCCTTCGCGGCTGATGCCCTGGCCGAACAGGATGTCGAACTCGGCCGTTTTAAACGGAGGCGCCACCTTGTTTTTGACCACCTTGACCTTGGTTTCATTGCCAATGGCTTCGTCACCTTTCTTGATGGTGCCGGTGCGCCGGATGTCGAGCCGCACCGACGCGTAGAACTTGAGCGCATTGCCGCCGGTGGTGGTCTCGGGCGAACCAAACATGACGCCAATTTTCATGCGGATCTGGTTGATGAAGATCACCATGCAGTTGGTTTTTTTGATGTGAGCAGTGAGCTTGCGCAGCGCCTGGCTCATCAACCTCGCCTGCAGGCCGGGCAGGCTGTCACCCATTTCGCCCTCGAGCTCGGCTTTGGGCGTGAGGGCCGCCACCGAGTCCACCACGATCAGGTCTACCGCACCCGAACGCACCAGACTGTCCACAATTTCCAGCGCCTGCTCGCCGGTGTCGGGCTGGCTGATCAGCAGCTCTTGCAGATTGACGCCCAAGTTTTGCGCGTACTGGATGTCAAGGGCGTGCTCGGCATCGACAAATGCGCACTGGCCGCCGGTTTTTTGCATCTCGGCAATCACTTGCAAGGTCAACGTGGTTTTGCCGCTGGATTCCGGGCCGTAGATTTCCACCACCCGGCCACGCGGCAAACCACCCACGCCCAGGGCAATGTCCAGACCCAGGGAGCCGGTGGAAACCACCTGGATGTCTTCAATCACTTCACCTTCACCCAGGCGCATGATGGTGCCTTTGCCAAATTGTTTTTCAATCTGGGCCAGCGCCACTTGCAGGGCTTTGGCTTTTTCGGGATTGATGGGGGTAGGTGTTTTGACGGCTGCGTCCATGGTTTTCTCCTTGGGTTGAAATTGATCGGTGCGTGTTTGACAAGATTTTCATCCTCTGTTTTTAACAACAGGCTGGATGCTTGAACAGTAGTTTATTCCTTTGTTGAATTTTGTTTTCATAATTTTTAATCAATTTGGTTTACTATTTAGAAATGAATGAATTGCCACTCGGGGGCGCTTGGCGCCAGGCCCACATGGGTTATTGGCTGACTCGGGCATCAGCGCGGTTTGACGCGCGCGTGCTGGCCTTGATGTCCCGCAACGACAGCACGCCGTTGGCCCTGGCCAACCTGGCAGCGCGCGGCTATTTGACCGCCTCGCACGTGCACATCACACAGCACCTGAGCTTGGCGGGCTCGCGCCTGACCGAACTGGCGGCACGCGCGGGGGTCAGCAAACAAGCCATGGGCAAGCTGGTAGACCAATGCGAAGCCTGGGGGCTGGTGCAACGCCAGCCAGATTTACGCGATGCACGCGCGTGCCGGGTGGTGTTCACCGAAGCGGGGTTGAGCTGGCTAAAGGCTTTCAAGGAAGCCGTCACGCAAGCACAAACCGAACTGCAGGAGGCGGTGGGCAACGAGGTGGCCACCGTCATGGCCATCGGTCTGGAAGCCTATGCCGCCTAGAATGCATGAAAAGCGATGATTCAGCGTGAGAATTTCAACCGACTGACCCCCACAAGGAGACCTTGATGCGCATTTTGATAGCCGAAGACGACCAGGTTCTGGCTGATGGCCTGTTACGCACTTTGCGCAGTTCGGGAGCCGCCGTTGATCACGTGGCCACTGGCAGCGAGGCCGATGCTGCGCTGATGACCAATACCGAGTTCGACCTGCTGATTCTCGACCTTGGCCTGCCCAAAATGCACGGCCTGGAAGTGCTCAAACGCCTGCGCGCCCGTGGCTCTTCCCTGCCGGTCATGATCCTGACCGCCGCCGACAGTGTCGAAGAACGCGTCAAGGGGCTGGACTATGGCGCTGACGATTACATGGCCAAGCCGTTCAGCCTGCAAGAGCTCGAAGCCCGGGTGCGCGCCCTGAGCCGGCGCGGCATGGGTGCAGCCAGCAGCACCATCAAGCACGGGCCGCTGATTTATGACCAGGGCGGTCGCGTGGCCAGCATCGACGGTGTCATGGTGGAACTCTCGGCGCGCGAACTGGGTTTGCTGGAAGTGCTGCTGCAGCGCGCCGGCAGGCTGGTCAGCAAAGACCAGTTGGTCGAGCGTTTGTGTGAGTGGGGCGAAGAAGTGAGCAACAACGCCATCGAGGTTTACATCCACCGCTTGCGCAAGAAGATAGAAAAGGGCCCGATTCGCATTGCCACCGTGCGTGGTCTGGGCTATTGCCTGGAAAAGATCCCCGGCTAGGTCCTTTGTGCCGAGTCAGAATCAGCGCGAGCAACGCTCGCTATTTGGTGAAATCCTGGACTGGATGCTCACGCCACTGCTGCTGCTGTGGCCGTTGAGCCTGGTCGTGACCTGGCTGGTGGCGCAGAACATTGCCGGCAAGCCCTTTGACCGCGCCCTCGAATACAACGTCAGGGCGATGGCGCAACTGATCACCATCCACAACGAACGCGCCCAGTTTGCCTTGCCGCGACCGGCACGTGAATTGTTGCGCGCCGATGATTCCGACACGGTTTACTACCAGGTGCTCGGCCCACGCGGCGAATTTCTCAGCGGCGAACGCGGCTTGCCGACCCCACCCCTGATTGAACAAGTCGTGCTGGACAAGGTTCGCATTCGTGATGAAGTGGTCAAGGGTTTTGATGTCAAGATTGCGTACATGTGGGTTGATTTACCCCTGCCAGGCACCAACCCGGCCCTGGTGCAGGTGGCTGAAACCCTGGAAAAACGCTCGGTGCTGGCCACCGAAATCGTCAAGGGCGTGATGCTGCCGCAGTTTTTCATTCTGCCTCTGGCCGTGCTGCTGGTGTGGCTGGCGCTGGTGCAGGCCATCCGACCCCTGCACCAGCTCGAAGAGCGTATCCGAGCCCGCAAGCCCGACGACCTGAGTCCGATCGACGTCCAGATTGTTCCCATGGAGGTAGCCCCGTTGGTCGAATCTGTCAATGACCTGCTGTTGCGACTGACCGACTCGATTGCCACCCAGAAACGCTTTCTGGCCGATGCGGCGCACCAGCTCAAAACCCCCCTGGCCGGACTGCGCATGCAAGCCGAAATCGCGCAACGCGAAGGCGCCAGTGCCGAGGACCTGAAACATTATTTGCGCCAGATCAGCCGCGCCAGCATTCGCGCCACCCACAGCGTCAACCAGTTGCTATCGCTGGCGCGCGCCGAGAGCAGTGGCTCTGCCATGCCGCGCGTGGTCTGCGATCTGGCCGAACTGACCATGTCGGTGGTACGCGACTCGGTGCCCCGTGCCCTGGAAAAACACATCGATCTGGGCTACGAAGGCACCCAGCCGGGCACGCCCAGTTGCACGGTGCTGGGCAACCCGACCCTGCTCAAGGAGATGGTGCGCAATCTGGTGGACAACGCCATCAACTACACCCCGTCAAGCCAGCAAAAACCGGGAGTCATCACGGTGCGTGTGCTCACCGACCCCTTTGGCCAGACCCTGGTGTTGCAGGTGGAAGACTCCGGCCCCGGCGTTCCAGAAGCCGAGCGCGAGCTGATTTTTCAGCCCTTTTACCGGGCACTGGGAACCGAGGCCGATGGCTCGGGCCTGGGCCTGCCAATCGTTCTGGAAATTGCCCAACAACACCATGCCAGTGTCAGCCTGGAGGAGACCCGCCCGGGCCACACACCTGCTGGCGCCCGTTTTGTGGTCCGCTTCAGCGCCCTGAGCACCGACCCTGCCTAAGGCTTGGAGTCAAGCTCGGGACAGGATTCAAGCGCACCAGACGGCAAAGCGGCCCTGAGTTCAGGCAACAGGACTTGCAGCGCCTCCGTCACGGCGGGCAAGCGCAGGCGCGCGTCTTGCCCATCGGCCGGCGCCATCAGCAACCAGCTTTCTGCTGGCCAGGAAGTTTGTAAAAGTCTGCGCACTGCCTCAGCTTGCGCCGCGTCCAGGGCTCCGCTTTGCAGACACACCGTGTTGTCAGACGGCCCTCGTAACGGTTCCCGTTTGGCCTCGTCCGGACTCAGCAGCGTCATTGCCTCGGGGTGGATCTGCTGCGTCAGGCGCTGCGGCTCTCGCTGTGGCGTCGGCCCAAAACCGTAAGGCTGTAGCCAGCCTTGCGCCCACGACCCGTACAGCACATTGAGCAACAGCAACAAGCAGACGAAAGCGCGCAACATCAGGCCTCCGGCTTAAAGCTGCGCATAGCCCGGACCGGGTTGAACGCGCACGCTGACCTCGGCACTGGTGATGCGCTGCACCCCCTGTGCGCTGGCAAGCAGCAGCGCGCCAGCAGCGTCCACGCCCTGTGCCACACCCTGCAGGCCATCGCTGAGCGTCACCGGCAACTGCGCCAGCGCGTCCCGCGCGTTGAAGGCCTGTTGAAACGGCGCAAAACCATGGGCCTCAAAACGCTGTACCGTCTGCACCAGCGGTGCCGCAATGCGCAACAGCACCTGCGCAGCGTCGATATCAGGCAGCAACTCACGCAGGCCGACGGGCGCGGTGGCCAGGCCGGTGGCTTCGGGGGTGTGCAGGTTCAGCCCGACGCCAATCACCACATAACGGCTGCTGCTGACCTCGCCCCAGTTGGCGGTCTCGATCAAGATGCCGGCCAGCTTGCGGTCGTGCCACCACAAGTCATTGGGCCACTTCAGGCGAATGTCCGGGTGCAGGCTT
>JAQSDS010000100.1 GCA_029946045.1 Rhodoferax sp. | reverse complement strand
TCGCGCCCAAGTTGATGCCTACCTGCTCACGCTCGAACTTTCTGCAGACCGCTTGGCGCGCCATCTTTACACCTTGCGCAAGTAGGAACGCGCATGATGAATTTCCGGGTGCGCCCCAAGGAAGAGCCCGAGATCAACCTGATCCCGTTCATTGACGTGCTGCTCGTCATCCTGATCTTTTTGATGCTGACCACCACCTACAGCAAGTACACCGAGATGCAGCTCAAACTGCCGGTGGCCGATGTCGATGCGCAGCGCGATTACACCAAGGAAGTGCTGGTTTCGGTCAGTGCGGATGGCCAGTACAGCGTCAACAAACAAGTAGTCAGCGGGCGCAGCGTGACCGACCTAGCCAGCGCCATGAAGGCGGGTGCCAAGGCCGGCCCCGAGTCGGTGCTGATCATCAACGCCGACGCCAACGCCAAACACCAGTCGGTCATCAACGTGATGGAAGCCGCACGCCGCGCCGGGCTGAACCAGATCACCTTCGCCACCGTGTCCCCCACCCCGGGTAGCACGCGCTGAACCATGGCCGAGGCAACGCGCGTGCCCGCCGGCCTGTTGACCCGCGCCTGGCTGCGAAGGGGCTGGCTGGCCTGGCTGCTCTGGCCGCTTTCCACACTCTATGGTTTGCTGGTGCGCCTTCGGAGAACGCTGTACCAAGGCGGCTGGCTGAATTCCGAGCGCCTGCCAGTCACGGTGCTGGTGGTGGGCAATGTGGTGGCGGGTGGCGCTGGCAAGACCCCGGTGGTGATGGCCGTGGTGCAACACCTGCAGGCACGCGGCATCCGCGTGGGCGTCATTTCACGTGGCTATGGGCGTCGCAGCCAGGCATGCCTCGAAGTGCTGCCTGATAGCGCGCCAGAAGACGTCGGCGACGAGCCAGCGCTGATCCAGCGCCGCACCTCGGCACCGGTATTTGTGGCAGCTAGGCGCGCCGACGCTGGCCGCGCCCTGCTGGGAAGGCACCCGGATATTCAGCTGCTGGTGTGTGACGACGGCCTGCAGCATCTGGCTTTGCAGCGTGACATGGAAATTGGCGTCTTTGACGACCGGGGCGTGGGCAACGGCTTTCTGCTGCCCGCCGGCCCCCTGCGCGAGCCCTGGCCGCGCCCGCTCGACCTGTTGCTGCACACCGGCCAACAGCCCGCCTTTGCTGGTTTCAGGGCCCAACGTAGCTTGGCCAACCATGCCTTGCGCAGCGACGGCAGCCAGGTGGCGCTGGCCGACCTGGCGCCAGGCAAACCCTTGCTGGCATTGGCTGCCATTGCCCAACCCGAAGCTTTTTTTGCCATGCTGCGCGCCCAGAACCTGCCACTGGCCGACACCGTGGCGCTGCCCGATCACCATGACTTCAGCCAATGGGCCGGCAATGCCCGTGGGGCTTACACCGTGCTTTGCACAGAAAAAGACGCCGTCAAGTTATGGGCCAAAGACCCGACAGCGCTGGCCGTGCCGCTCATCTTCGAACCTGAACCTGCGTTCTGGACGGCTTTCGACCAAAAACTCCAGCCGCTGCTGCAAGCTCAACAGCCAACAAATGCCCTCAATCCGGCGCGCTATCATTGACCCATGGACACACGACTACTCGAACTATTGGTTTGCCCCGTTACCAAGGGGCCACTCACCTACAAGCACGACACACAAGAACTCGTGTCGCGCAGCGCCCGACTGGCCTACCCGGTGCGTGACGGCATTCCGGTGCTGCTGGAAAACGAGGCCAGGGTGTTGACCGACGCCGAAATTGACGAAGGGCGTTAACCTTGACCTTCACCGTCCTGATCCCCGCCCGGCTGGCCTCTACGCGTCTGCCCAACAAGCCGCTGGCCGATATTGCCGGGGTACCCATGGTGGTGCGCGTGGCGCAACAGGCGCTGCGCTCGGGGGCGCAACGTGTGGTGGTGGCGGGCGACAGTTTTGAGATTGTGGCCGCCTGCCAGGCCCATGGCATCGAGGCTGTGCTCACCCGCACCGACCACCCGTCGGGCAGCGACCGATTGGCCGAAGCCTGCGATCTGCTAGGCCTGACCGACGACGGCATTGTGGTCAATGTGCAAGGCGATGAGCCGCTGATGGACCCCGAACTCGTCACCGACGTGGCCCAGCTGCTCATGCGGCGCCCGCAAGCCGCCATGAGCACAGCGGCCCACACGCTGGCCAGCGTGGCCGAATTTCACAACCCCAACGTGGTCAAGGTGGTGCTCGACGCGCAGCACATGGCGCTGTATTTCAGCCGTGCGCCCATTGCCTACCCGCGCGACACCCCCGACGCCCTGCCCAGCCCGGCGCCACTGCGTCACATCGGCATTTACGCTTACCGGGTCAGTTTTTTGCGCTTGTTCCCCAAGCTGGCGCAGGCACCGCTGGAGTGCACGGAGTCGCTTGAGCAATTGCGCGCCTTATGGCACGGCCATCGCATTGCGGTCCACATCGCCCAGCACGCCCCCGGCCCCGGCGTCGACACGCCCGAAGACCTGGAGCGAGTGCGGCGCTTGTTAGCCGGGTGATGTAAGCCTTGCAAAAGCTCTCGCGTGCTATTCTCAGCCAGTTATCTTGCACCCATTTTCAATAAGAACCCAAGGACAAGTATGAAACTCATTTTGTTGGGCGCACCTGGCGCTGGCAAGGGCACACAGGCCACTTTCATTTGCCAAAAATACGGCATCCCGCAAATTTCCACCGGTGACATGCTGCGCGCTGCGGTCAAGGCCGGTACGCCGCTGGGCGTGATGGCCAAACAGGTGATGGACGCAGGTGGTTTAGTCAGCGACGACCTCATCATCAACCTGGTGAAAGAGCGCATTGCCCAGCCGGACTGCGCCAACGGTTTTTTGTTCGACGGTTTTCCACGCACCATCCCGCAGGCCGATGCCATGAAAGCCGCTGGGGTCATGCTTGACTATGTGCTGGAAATCGACGTGCCGTTTGATGCCATCATCGAGCGCATGAGCGGGCGCCGTTCGCATCCGGCTTCGGGCCGCACCTACCACGTCAGCTTCAATCCACCCAAGGTGGCCGGTGTCGACGACGTGACCGGTGAAGCGCTGGTGCAACGCGCCGACGACCAGGAAGAAACGGTCAAAAAACGCCTCGATGTCTACAGCGCGCAAACCCGTCCACTGGTCGACTATTACTCGGCCTGGGCCAAGGCCGACCCCGCCACCGCTCCCAAATACCGGGCCATCAGCGGCACGGGCAGCGTCGAAGACATCACCGCCCGGGCATACGCCGCGCTGGCAGGTTAAATACCCCAACAGCCGTCGGTTCTGTGGGAGCGGCGCCCCTGTGGGAGCGGTGCCCTCGCCGCGATTGCCCCCAACAGCCTTCGACCCGAGGCGGGCCTCCTACATCAGCTCCAGCATCAGGGCCACCCGTGCCTTGACTGGCGATAAGCCCTGACTGTCGGCAAAAGCGCTGCCTGCCACCGGCAGCACCCGACCCTCGCCACAACGGCTGGCGCGCACCACCTTGACACCCATCTGCTCGGCACGATGCAGCGCGTCCATCAAGTCAACGTGCAGGGTGCCATTGCCGGTGCCCGCCACCACCAGGCCTTGCAACGGTGCCGCAGCTGGCAAGGGCTGCAGCAGCGCATCCACCACGGCAGCACTGCCACCCGCGTAGTTCATCACAATCTCCACACGCGGCCAGGTGGTGATGCCTGCAATTTTTTCAGGTGACACAGTTGCTTGATGCTCCACCGCCAGTGGCCAGGCTTTCGCCTGGCGCAAGCACCCTTCTTCCATAAAACCCAAGGGCCCGACATCACCCGAGCTGAAAGCATCGGTGCGGTACACATGCATCTTTTGCACGGCCAGGGCGCCATGGACCACACCGGCGCACAGCGCCATCACCCCACAAGCGCCAGGCGTGCGCGCCAAGGCCACCGCGTCGAGCAAATTCTGCGGTCCGTCGGGGCTTAGGGCCGAGGCCGGCCGCATGGCGCAGGTCAACACCACCGGTTTGCGCAACTGCAGCGCTGCTGGCAGCACCGTGTGCAGGAAAAATGCGGTTTCCTCCAGCGTGTCGGTGCCGTGTGTGATCACCACGCCACACACATCGTCTTGCGTCAGGTGTTGCTGCACACGCAGCGCCAGCGCCGTCCAGATGGCAAAAGTCATGTCCTTGCTGTCGACCTGCGCCAGCTGTTCCGCCACCAAGGTATCCCCCTGGAGCACGTCCGCCATGCCCGGCAGAGCTGCCAGCAAGTCAGCTACGCCCACCTGGGCGGCGCTATAACCCAGGTTGTCGCCGGCACGGGCCGCTGTTCCGGCAATGGTGCCGCCGGTGCCGAGCACCACAATTTTTTTCAAGTATTTTTCAATAGCCACTTGCGGTCTTTCATAAACTGGTTAAAAATACAGTTACTGGATAAGAAACCAGTACTTTGTTTCATCGACACCTCAGGAGCCGCCATGCTAATCAGACCCAAATTGACTGATCGCCAGCAACAGATCCTCGATCTTATCCAGCGCGCCATTGCCAGCACCGGCTCCCCGCCCACACGCGCAGAAATCGCCACCGAACTCGGCTTTAAATCTGCCAACGCAGCCGAGGAACATCTTCAGGCACTGGCCCGCAAAGGTGCCATCGAACTGGTCAGCGGCACCTCGCGCGGCATTCGCCTCAAAAGCGACACCCTGCAAGCCATCAACGCATCACGCAGCAAGTCGCTGGTGCAGTCGGTCGCTGACTTTGCGGGCCAGTTGGCACTGCCCCTCATTGGCCGGGTGGCAGCTGGGTCGCCCATTCTGGCGCAAGAACACATCGACAAAACTTATTACCTTGAAGACAGCCTGTTTCAACGCAAGCCAGATTACCTGCTCAAGGTGCGTGGCATGTCCATGCGCGATGCCGGCATCATGGACGGCGACCTGCTCGCAGTGCAAAGCACCCGCGAGGCCAAAAACGGCCAGATTGTTGTGGCCCGGCTCGGCGACGAAGTCACGGTGAAGCGCTTCATGCGTCACAACAACCTCATTGAGCTTCACCCCGAAAACCCCGACTACCAAACCATCGTGGTCGAGCCCGGTGAAGCCTTTGAAATTGAAGGCCTGGCGGTGGGCCTCATTCGCAACACCATGCTGATGTAAAGCACCCTGCCCCTGCTGCCCCACGCTGCATCAACCCACCCAAGAGCACCCTACCATGAACATTGCGTACCTGTCACCCTCCATGCTGCCCGGCCTGGCGCTTTTCAAGGCAAGCCCTCCGCGCGCTTGCATCCGGTCCCATGCCGGGGCCAACAACGCTGCAAGCGCCGACGCACTGCGACCGCTGCGTGTCTTGCGCGTGTTTGAGGCGGGTCAAAAGCCGTCACAAGTCGGGCGTATGGTCATTTCCGGACGCATGGCCGACGTCTGCGCCGAGCTAGACCGCCTGGCCGCCTTCGAACGCCCGCACTAAGGTCGACCATGGCCAAATAGATTCGGTCGTGGTGAAACAAATGCCACATCCATAGCGCCAACGTCCGCATTTTTAAGCTCAGCTTGCAAGACAGTGCCGTCCGCCAAGGCACAATCCGAGTCATGAATATTGTGATACTTGATGACTACCAGGACGTGGTGCGCAAACTGGCCTGCTCGGCCAAGCTTGAGTCCTTTCCAGCCAAGGTTTTTACCAACACCGTCAAGGGTTTGGGGCAACTGTCGGTACGACTCAAAGACGCCGACGTGATTGTGCTCAACCGTGAACGCACCCAGCTCTCGCGGGCGCTCATCGACAAATTGCCCAAACTTAAATTGATCTCGCAAACGGGTCGCGTTGGCAGCCACATCGACATCAACGCCTGCACCGAACGCGGCGTTGCCGTGGCCGAGGGCACGGGCTCACCAGTAGCGCCGGCCGAACTCACCTGGGCGCTGATCATGGCCGCAACACGGCGCCTGCCACAGTACATCGGCAACCTCAAACACGGTGCCTGGCAGCAGTCTGGGCTCAAGTCCAGCAGCATGCCCTCCAACTTCGGCTTGGGTACAGTGCTCAAGGGGCGAACCCTGGGCATTTGGGGTTTTGGCCGCATTGGCCAGTTGGTAGCCGGTTACGGCAAGGCCTTTGGCATGCGGGTGGTTGTGTGGGGCCGCGCACCTAGCCGCGAGAAAGCCATCCAG